>CAXMMZ010000199.1:0-2966 GCA_964194565.1 Arenicellales bacterium | reverse complement strand
GCCACAGTGATCGGCTTAGTCATTCTCGAGGATCTGGTCAGCGTCTGGTTCAACGTTGTGATCCGTGGCGATAACGACCTTATTCACATCGGTGCGCGATCGAATATCCAAGACAGCTGCGTGTTACACACCGATCCTGGCTTCGAGATGCGTATCGGTGAATCGGTGAGCGTCGGCCATCACGCGATGCTGCATGGCTGCCAAATCGGCGATGCATCGTTGATCGGTATTAATAGCGTGATCATGAATGGCGCGACAATCGGTGCGAACTGCCTGGTGGGGGCCAATACGTTAATCGCCGAAGGCAAATCGATCCCCGATAATTCACTGGTAATGGGCTCACCGGGTCGTGTCATCCGCCCTATTAGCGACGCCGAGCGCACCACTATACTCGGCAACGCTAGAGCCTATGTAAACAAATCGGCCCGTTATCGAAACACTGCAGAGGAAATCACTGATGGATGACAAGCCCCAAGTAATGACCGTCGTCGAGATCACGCAACCGGGGGAACCCGACGTCCTGGTGCCG
This sequence comes from Arenicellales bacterium, assembly GCA_964194565.1. Lineage (GTDB taxonomy): Bacteria > Pseudomonadota > Gammaproteobacteria > Arenicellales > JAOTWM01 > JAOTWM01. The sequence continues at coordinate 2,437 of CAXMMZ010000199.1, read as the reverse complement.
GCCGAGCGCCCGGTCGAATCGCCCGGAGCCGGTGAAGTGCTTGTCAAGGTTGCCGCGGCTGGGGTCAACCGCCCCGACGTAATGCAGCGCCAAGGGATGTACGCGCCCCCTCCCGGTGCGTCCGACATACCGGGCCTGGAGATCGCTGGAACTATTGCGGACGTAGGCGCCGAAGTTGCTGATCTCAAGGTTGGGGATCGGATTTGTGCACTGGTTTCGGGTGGCGGTTATGCTGAATACTGCGTTGCACCGGCTGCGCTGTGTTTGCCGATACCGACCGGTCTGAGCATGGCCGAGGCGGGAGGATTACCGGAAACTTTCTTCACCGTATGGACCAATGTCTTCGACCGCGGTCGCCTCCAATCCGGCGAACGCTTCTTGGTGCATGGCGGTACCAGCGGTATCGGCACCACCGCGATTCAGTTAGCGAAAGCATTCGGCGCCGAAGTCTTCACAACCGCCGGTAGCGATGATAAATGCAAACGATGTCTGGAAATCGGGGCCCACCAAGCCATGAATTATCGTAACGAGGATTTTGTCGATGCCATCAAACGATATACCGATGGCAATGGCGTTAATCTGATTCTCGATATGATCGGCGGCGACTATTTACCGAGAAACCTGAAATGTCTCGCCATTGAGGGCCGGCTCGTCCAGATCGCGTTGCAGCGCGGACCAAAAACCGAATTGAATTTGCTGCCAATCATGCTCAATCGGCTAACCATTACCGGATCAACATTGCGCCCACGCAGCGTCGACCAGAAAGCCGAAATCGCACAATCGCTACGGCAACATGTATGGCCGCTGCTCGAAAGCGGTCGAATCAAACCCATTATTTATGAGACCTTTAGCCTGCGACAAGCCGCCGACGCACACCGACTAATGGAGAGCAGCCAGCACATCGGAAAAATTGTACTAACAAATTAACGATTAAGTCATGACGGCTGTTTATGGGCGCTAGCAACACCGAAATTTACGATATCCTGATTATTGGCGGGGGCATAAACGGCGCGGGAATTGCCCGCGATGCGGCCGGCCGTGGATTGCGGGTGTTGCTTTGTGAGCAGGACGACCTCGGTAGCGCGACCTCGTCGGCCAGCAGTAAACTCATCCACGGTGGCCTGCGCTACCTCGAACACTATGAGTTTAAACTGGTGCGTGAGGCGTTGTCGGAACGCGAGACACTGATGCGAATTGCGCGTCATCTGGTAAAACCGATGCGATTCGTGTTGCCTCATATCGCCGCAATGCGTCCCGCTTGGATGATCAGAATAGGACTATTCCTGTACGACCATCTCAGTCGCAGTAATAGCCTGCCGCGATCCCGAGCTATGGACTTAGGCGGCGCATGGGGGCGTGGATTAAAACCCGAATTTACCAGGGGATTCGTCTATTCCGATTGCTGGGTAGACGACGCCCGCTTAGTGCTCGCCAATGCGCTCGCAGCCCGGGACGACGGTGCCGATGTCAGAGTGCGTTGCAAGGTACAAAGTGCCACGTACCGTGACGGTCGCTGGATTGTCACCACGCAAGATACGAACACTGCCGAGATCCTAAACTATGGTGCTCGCGTACTGGTTAATGCCGCCGGACCGTGGGTCAGCCACGTACTGGACACGATCGACGCTGCCCAGTCGCAAAATCGCGTGCGCCTCGTCAAAGGCAGTCACATCGTCGTGCCACGCCTGCACAAGGGGGACCACGCGTTTATCCTGCAACACGACGATCGCCGCGTCGTGTTCGTGATTCCGTTCGAAGACCGATATTCAGTAATCGGCACCACCGATGTGCCGATTTCCTCCCCGTACGACCCCGTGTCGATCAGCGATGACGAAGTCGATTACCTGTGTAACGCTGTGTCGCGTTACACATCACAACCCGTAACTCCCGCAGACGTCGTCTGGAACTACGCGGGCGTTCGACCCTTGTTCGATGATGGCCAGCAGGACCCGTCCAAGATTACTCGCGATTACGTTCTTGAGTTGGTCACCACCCCGGCGGGCGGACCCGTGCTATCGGTATACGGCGGAAAAGTCACGACCTATCGGCACCTCGCGGAATCGGCAGTAGAGCAACTGCATCCGCATTTCACGACGTGGCGACCGTCGCAAACCGCCAGTGCAACGCTACCCGGTTCCGATTTTCCAGGCACTGACTTATTGGACTATCACGCTGATCTCAAGAAACGCTTTGCCTGGTTACCGCAGCAATCGCTATTGGCGATGTTGCGGCGTCACGGCAGCGGCGTCGAAACCATATTGCATGATGCGTCCTGCACCGATGACCTCGGTATCGATTTTGGCTGCTCGCTGTATCAACGCGAAGTGGATGTTTTTTTGAACCGGGAGTGGGCGCAGACTGGCAACGATATCTTGTGGCGCCGCACCAAATGCGGCCTGCATATGACCGATTCCGAAAAATCCAAGATCGAAGATTA
>CAXMMZ010000198.1:0-11350 GCA_964194565.1 Arenicellales bacterium | reverse complement strand
GCGCGCGCGACGCCTTCGACACATTCGCAGACCATGCTCAGTGGGAATCCGCGGTACGCGCCTGCGAAATTCTGTGCCGAACTGATCGAGTACAATCCCTCAGCGCCTTGGGCAATGGTGTTTGGCTGGCCGTTACGTTTCCGATCGACCCCGAACTCAGCGTCGCGATGCTCCAGCATATCGTGGAGCAAACCCCCGGTGACGCCGATGGCGCCGCGGTAGCGGCCGCCACCGCGTCTTACCTCGTCGATCTACGCTCAAGCGGTGCGGCGCACGAGGAGCTGAGTCTATTTTCTGCGCAGTTGCTCGGAGCCGTCGCGCGTCGGCACAGCGCTATCGGCGACCAAGCCGGCTTCGAGCGCTGGATGGAGAAACTTGAACTAACCGACCCGGAGCGATTGTTACCGCGGCTTCGCAATGTCGTCGACGTATTAGTGCAAGATGACTGGTGGATTGATCGGGATGCAATCCGCGATAAATTACCGTCGGATTGATCCTCCCGATTTCGCATTCGACACGAATAGCGTAATGTCAGCCCATCCATGCAGCAAGGTCGAAGGCTACATCTATTGTGATACTCAGTGTGTTTCAGTAACAATAGCAGCGAACGTTTTGCCGAAATCGCCGTACCTGCCAGACGGGTGCCAATGGCAACCCGGGGTATCGCGGCCGCAATGTACGCAATTATTGGTCATACCGGCGTGGCGGCCAATGCGTATATGAAGAACAGGATGCTGAGAACGATCAACCTTGTCGGCACGGCCGTAATGATCGCATTTTTTGCGTGCCAATTTCCCAACAGCCCGGCTGTCGCGGCGGAAGGTTTGCCGACCGACAAGCAATGCGTTGCAATGGATAATCCGGATAAAATAACGAAAGGGTGGTGCACGTCGATCAATCGCAGCAAAGGCGACTGCCTAGCCTGCCATACAATGGCCGTCGATCCGTGGCCGGAAAGCCTCACCGCCGGCGGCAACATCGCCCAACCGTTGGCAGCGATAAAACAACGTTTCCCGGAGAAAGCGAAATTACGTGCGCAAATTTGGGACGCGACTCGATCGAATCCGAGGTCGGTAATGCCGCCATTCGGCCGCCATAAGATACTCACCGAGGATGAGATTGACAATATTGTGGGATTTCTTTTGACCATCTAAGGAGGCGCCTTAAAAATTCTAATCGAGCGGCGCCGGGATCAATTTGCGCTCGAACTACAGCCAGCCATCGTGGCGATTGATCGACTTTCATGACGATCAACGGCGAGGACTTCATCGTAGTAATTCTGACCAGGGTGAAACTCGAAGAGTACGGTAACACACATTGTGTTAGACCTAACCGGGCACACGATCACTACCCATTGCGCCGAGGCTGCTGTTGGCCGGGCAGTAAAAGGAGAATTCTAATGCGAGTGGTACTGAGGGTAATGGTGGCGAGCGGACTGCTCGTCAGCGGATTTGCGAACGCCGCGAACCCGGCAAACATTGAGGCAGAAATTGCCGCGTTTCAGGGCTTTTTTCAAAAGCGATTTCCAGATATGCCGTTGGCGGCTTACCAGCACGGAGCCAGCGCTTTACCCCAATACGCTCAGCGCCGCGCCGACCGGGACACTCTGATGGACATGCCACGCTACGCGGCGACATTGGAGAAAGCCCGAGTGGAATGGTCGACCCCGTTCAATAATGGCAAAACCTTCAACGATTGTTTCACCGACAAACCAGCTGCGACGCACTACCCCTATTACAATCTCGAAAGCAACGACATCCGCACTGTCGTTGGCGATATTAATGCATGTCTCGAAGCCAACGGCGAGGAACCTATCGAGAATTTAGAAAATGCGAAAATCGCGCGATTAGTAGCGGCATTTAATGAACGATTCAATGGTCAAGCATTGGCCGTCGAAGTAAGTACAGACGGCGCTCAGGAGTGGTATGAGAGAGGTAAAAAATTCTACTGGACCAAACGTGGTCAACTGAATTTTTCCTGCGCCGATTGCCATGTCACCAGCGCCGGTAAAAGTATGCGTGGCGACTACCTCAGCGCCGGCTTGGGTCACACCTCTGGCTTTCCGACTTACCATCCCAAACGGGTGTCCGCGGGCGATCCCTGGAGCACCACACACGGCCGCTACAAAGACTGCAATGAGCGAGCCAGGGCTAAGCCGTTCAGCGCGCAAAGCGATGAGTATAAAGCTTTAGAATTTTATGAAGCAGTAATGAGTTTAGGAGTGCCGTTAAAGGCGCCGGGCCTGCGCCAGTAACAATCACAGTAATATTGGCCATGTACAAACGGAAAGCCACCACTGACTTTTTGGAAGTTTCGATCGGCGAAGTTCCAAGAGCGACAATTAGTCGATCTTACCCGGATATTTCACGAAGGCGGATCATGGACCAAGAGTTCTCTCAATATTTGAATCGGTTGCCCTGTGTTTTACGGTTCGGGGCCTCTGCACAGTTTGTCCTGTTCGGATGTCAGGACAAATCGGGCGTCGTATTCGGCACGATCCTCCTTGATCCATAGCTACGGCTATGAATCTTCAGACGATCGCACCGACTACTTAGCCCGATTTCCCCTGACATCCGAACCCTTCATGAATTATCCGGGCTAGAGGGCCTCCAGTTCCCGGGCCGCCGCACGGCCCGCCGCTTCATCGACTCTAGCCAATAAGACCGCGCCCGCCACAAACAGAATGATGATCGACAGGATCGAATATCGCGGGTTATTGGTCGCGAAACCAACCCAACCCATCAACAACGGGCCGATCACCGCCGCAAATTTTCCCAACATATTGTAGAACCCGAAAAATTCGGCGGCTCTATTGCGGGGAATAATACGCGTATAGAACGACCGACTAAGCGCTTGAATGCCACCCTGTACCAGCCCCACTACACCGGCAATAATATAGAAATCCCCCGTGTTTCTCATAAAGTAACCGCCGATACACACCACGATATAAACGCAAATCGCGACCATAATTCCGCGCTTGGCGCCGATTCGCTCGCCGAACTTTCCAAATACGATCGCCGATGGAAAGCCAACAAATTGCGTGATTAACAAAGCAACGATTAGATCATTGGCATTAAGGCCGATGCTAAGCCCGTAATCGACAGCCATTCGCACGATAGTATCGACGCCGTCGATATACAGCCAGTATGCCACCAGAAACAGGAATACGACCTTCAGCTTGCGAATCTCTCGAAACGAATCGGCCAATTGTCGAATGCCGGCCGTTACCGCTGAACCCTTCGATGCTCGAGCCGCACGATCCGGTTCGCGAACCAGTATCAGCAGCGGGACCGAAAACACCGCCCACCAAACCGCTACACAAATAAACGACGCGCGCACCGCGGCACTGGCATCCGCAAATCCGAAAAATTCCGGATACAAAGTCATCAACACATTGATGCCAAACAATACCCCGCCGCCGAGATAACCAAACCCATAGCCAATGGCCGACACAATATCAACGTGTTTTTCGTCAGCAACATTTACTAGTAGCGAGTCATAAAACAGATTGGCACCCGAGAATCCGATTGTCGCAAATCCGTACAGAACCACAGCAAACACCCATTGCCCCTGGGCGACGACGTACAACGCGCCGGTCATGACAATACCCATACACGCGAAAAACACGAGAAAACGTTTCTTTGCACCGCCCTTGTCTGCGATCGCTCCAATTACCGGCGCCAATATCACAACAGCGAGACTCGCGATCGAATTGGCCGCGCCGAGTTGAAACGTACTGGTCGCAGCATCGGTCCCAGCGCTCCAATACTGCTTGAAGAAAATTGGAAAAAATCCTGCCAGTACGGTTGTCGCAAACGCCGAATTGGCGAAATCGTAAAACGCCCAGGCCATCACCGTGGACTTACGGTAATTCGGTTTGTGCGGCGGCAGATTCATTGGCGTGTTTGGGGATACGTTGATCTATTTGAGCAAATTCTCATCGATAATACGCCGTCCGGGCGGTAGATGGCCTGCAGCGATATTTCACTGAAGTCGGTCGAAAAAGTTGTAATCAAGGCAGCGCATGCTGACTTGGATCAGCCCGGTGCCCTACGCCTTTTGTTTCAATTCTTAAACCCTGACCGTCACGGGCATCACCAATGAATGCACTAGCAATAATTCATAGTGAACATCGAAATCTCGGCAGCGTGTTATTTTGCCTCGGGTCTCTCGTCACCGAAATCGAAAAACACAATGTAAAGCCTGATTTTCGCGTATTTCATGCCATTACGAACTATGTTGAGTCATTTCTCGACCAATATCATCACCCCAAGGAAGATGAGTTCTTATTTCCGCCTATCGCGCGCCAGTATCCGCCAGCCGAACTGTTAATTGATGAGTTGGAAGAGCAACATATTCGTGGATCGGAGTTACTTAACCGATTTCGCAGAAAACTCGCGACCTATGAATACGTCGGCAGCGATGCTTTCGTACCGTTTCGGGATGCCGCTCGCGATTATATTAATTTCGAACGCGAGCACATTCGCAAAGAAGAAACCGAAGTACTGCCGTTAGCTCGCGAACACCTGCAGGATTCCGATTGGAAACCGATCGACGAAGCCTTCCTCGCACACACGGACCCGGTGTTCGGAGAGGCCCGCAAAAATGAGTTTGAAATCCTCTATTCGACAATCGTACGGTTGGCTCCGGCACCCCACGGTGTCGCGGCCGAATGGCAGCAGCAAACTCAATAGGGACAAATTCACTGTGATCGCTTTTAGAAACCTCTGACTTTACAGCACGATAGTCAGGTTACCGGAGCAATTGTACAAAACCGCTGGATTAGGAGTCTCGGGCTCTCCTATCAATACGCCGTTAGTGTTGACGTCGAGCTGTCCATTAATCGTGCCGGTCGTGACGTCAACCGTTCCGGTAAAAGCGCTGGACACTCCGTCGGATCCCGCGACAGTTCCGAAACCCGTCGCCGACACATTCGCGTTATTCCGTGAACCCGTGAGCACAGTCGTACCGCCACCGATCGGGATGCTCATAGTAACCGTAGAGGTATCGAGCTCCACGTCGGTATCGCCACCCACGAGGCCTATCACCGTTACCAGACCAGCCGGGTCATCCACGACCGCGCATAACAACACACCGGATAAGCTAACGCGGTCGGTGGGCTCCGGCTCCGGCTCCGGCTCCGGCATTTCTTCTTCGGGTGGGGGATTCTCGCCTCCGGAACCACCACCTCCGCCTCCACCACCACCCAGCACAAGCGCGCCTGCCACTACACCGGCACCGATAATCGCGGCTTTCGACACACCACTATCGGATTGGGTGGCTACCTCAAATACACGGCCGTCGCGGATCTCCAGCGAATATCCGTCGCGCACAATGCGCCCGGACGCGTCTTCGATCTGCACGGTATAGGTACCGTCCGGAATCGTGTTTCCATCCAAATCCACCAGGGAAACGCGGCTATCGAGATCGGCATCTGCTACTAGAAAAAAGCCGCTTTCGCCCGAAAGCTTAATGGTGCCGCCGGGAACTGGCGCACCGCTGGCCGACTTGATGGGAATTATCGGCCCCGCGGCGTGAACCGCAACGGTTATTAGCGCCGCGATAATCGTCACAGCAATAGATGAACACCGCGTTGCGAGTCGATTATCGGCCATTATTGTCTCTCCGCTGCATTCGGTTAAATTCAGTATCGCTTCGAGCGCGTACAACGCCGAACTGTGGTTTACATGTTAAGCTTGCCGGTCTCGAAGCACAGGCCAGTCGGTCGACCGCCACAGGTATCGTTTTGGTCTTGTGGGCATGCGGATACGACGATGTATGCATCCATCTCAGCACGCAATACCACATAATCGCCCGCATTGGTGGCTGGCGCTTTGATAGTAAACGAACCGTCGCTTTCAAGGAAGAAATTGGTAAACAAGTTCCACGGTTGCGGCGTATAGGGCAGGGCCAATCCTAACCTGGCCAATGCGAGGCGCAAGTTATCCGCACAATTCGGATGCCGTTCGTCTGCACCAAGTTGCAGGTAACGCGCGGTGTCGCAAGCCGCGAACTCCATATCGTGCTGGCCCGGTGAATGATCCACCAGTAATGTGACGATAGCACGCCGCCGGTTAGTGTAAGCAGCGTCACCCGTGTGCGGATAGCGCTTTTCGATAGACGGCTTGGTGTGCTCGCACGACAAGTGTTCAAAAATGTCGGCGCGGCTGAACGCCCAAAAATCGCACGGTTGCTGACCTTCCACATCGATAATTCGTACTGCATCGCCGACACTTACGGCCACACCGTATCCACAACACGGCTCGATTTCATAGGTATTTTGCGATTCAAATCTGATTGTACTCATAAGTGTTCAGGTGATGTGCGTATTAAAATTGACGTGGTAGGCAGCGTATTTCGAATCCAAACCGCAAGCAATGTCTAGGGGCCTCTGATTAATTCTTGGCGAGCGGGTCTGAGAGTCAAAATCACCCAATTCAAGGCGCGGATCGCAGGCAGCGCTACCGTGTCCCTTCTCTCGCGCATTACCTACATCTCTGTAGGCAATAGCCCAGCTATTGCTAAGATTCGCAAAGCTTCCACTCCTGTTTACGCCCCTCACCTACTTCCATGTAGGTGACGCCGAAGTGGGTGATTTTGGACTCAGAGCTGCCGGCCATGAATTGATCAAAGGTCCCCTAGTTAACGCCTAATTGTTGCAAACTTTGCCGGGCCGCGAGATGCCCCTGGCCGGCGGCCTTACGCAGCCATTCGACACCTTTGCCGCGATCCCGGGGCACGCCGAGACCCTGCTCATATAAATAGGCCAGATCGTTTTGTGCCCCCGGATCACCCTGTTCCGCGGCGCGCCGATACCAATCGGCCGCGGTGGCATAATTTTGTTGCACCAGCCAACCCTCCTGGTACATACGGCCTAAATCGGATTGTGCCCAGGCTTGGTCGGATACGGCAGCGTCGCGAATCTGCGGCGCGGCTCGACGCACCCATTGTTGCGCCGTAGCGGAGTTCTTCGCGACCCCGTAGCCGGCGTCATATATCAACGCCAATCGAAACTGAGCGCGCGCCGACCCTTGCTGGGCAAACACCTTCAAGTCACCGAACGCGATGTCGTAACGGCCCGCGTAATACGCCGCCAATGCACGTTGCAAGACGTCATCGGATTCCGCCGCGGGCGTCGCTGCAGTAGGCGGCGGCGTGGGTGTCGCTGCAGTGGGCGGCGGCGTAGGCGACTCCGGCGCGGCGGTGATCGTCGCGGCGGGGGCGGGCGTGGCTGCAACCGAACTGGTGCCACCATCCGCCGTTTGTATGCGGCCTGCATCGATACGCTCGAACAGAGCTGCGGCGCGTGCGTTCTCCGAATCGATCGCGGCGCCTACCGTTGTGTATGCGGTGGCTTCGTCCCACCGCGAGGCCGCTAACGACGTATCCGCGGCATCGAAGTAACGACGCGCCAATTCGGCTAATCCCGCGTGCACGGTCGCGTTGTCGGGGGCCAAAATCAGCGCCGCCCGGTAATGCTGCAAAGCATTGTCTCCAGATGGGGTAATCCAGCGGCCGGCCTTCTCCGCTTGTTCCGCCGCGCTGATGAGCCGAACGATCTCGGCTTGGCGTTGCGAATTGTCGCTTCGCTCGCGATTGCTTTGCGTATCGCCTAACTCCGCCTCCCACTTTAGCCGTTCCTTCTGGGTATGGCCGTCGATAATCGCCTGGCGCAACACTCGGATTCCACTGGCGCTGGGATCGATCTGCACGGCGCGGTCGAGCTCGGTCTCCGCCGCCGCCAAATCACCCGTTGCAACCGCCTGCCCGCCACGCTCAAGCACCCGTTGCAACAATTTCGCGATCCCCTCCCGTGCCGCAACGTGCCCAGCATCAACATCCAATACGAGCCGATAATGCTCGAGTGCATTGTTGCCCGGCGGCGATACGTCACGGCCTTCATTGGCCGCCTGGGCGGCCGCTTGCAGTAAGCCGCGAATCTCATTCTCGGTAGCGGCCGCCTCCGCTACCCGTCGTTCGGTTTCGGCTCGTTGGCGTTCCGCCTCGATCTCGTCTAGCCGCGACTGCACAGCCGAATCGACCTCTAATTGCCGGTCGCGCCGCTTCTCTTGTGCGTATAACTGCCGATAATTATCGACGCGTGTGCCGTCATCGTGGCGTGCAAAGGACACGTCGCGCTCAGCCGCGGGTATTAAGTCGGGTTGCGGCTCCACCCCTGTAGCGTCCGCTGCCACATCGGCCTGTGTCGGCCCGGCGTGCTTCGAGCCTGCTACCTGCCACCACCATAGGCCCGCGGCACCCGCTGCAGCAATAATACTAACGACAAGCCACAGCCCCGGCGCAACCCGGCGACTGCGGCGTGGCCCGCGAGCCGGCGCGATCGACCGGCGTGCGGCGAGTGGCACCGCGAGCGCACCTGGTTCGGACACTGCTCCAGTGGGTAGCTTTAATACCGGCACCGGATCGGCCACGCCTGTCACTATGTGCAGCGATTGCAATATCGATTGCACCGAATCGGGGCGCGCGTCGTCGAACGGCTGTAGCATTCGGTCGATGAGATCCAGTAACGTCGGATCGTATTTCGGGTCGGCAATTTGCACTGCCGGCAGTAACGGGTCGTCGAGGTCACTGCTCAACGCCGCAACCCGCTCCCGGGCGTCACTAGGCCGCAACCCCGTGACGCAACGATAGAGTGTCGCACCTAGTGCGTAGATATCGGTGCGGGTGCTGAGACAACTGTGCACGGAATACTGCTCTATCGGCACATATCCCGGCGACAACCGCGCTACCGGGGTGGCGTCTGCAGCTGTCGGGTCCCGGAGTGCCGTCGAGAATTCAATCAATTGCGGGACACCGTCGTCGCCGATCAACACGGAGCCCGGGTGAATATTGCCATGCACCAATTGTGCGGCATGTACTGTGGCCAATCCGTCCAACAATCCTTCCAGCAGTGGCATCACTTCCGTGGGCGGTAACATTCCGCCCCATTTCGGGAGCAGCCGATCGAGAGCTTGACCGGGCCGATCCTCCATCACGATGTAACCGGTCCCGGCGTCTTCCATATATTGTGTCACCCGCACCAAATGCGGATTATGCAGTTGCGCCCAGGCTCGCGCAGTACGCAGAAACTGCACGAGTCCCTGTTCATAGGAATCCTCAGTGCTTGAATCCCGCGGCCGCACCAATAACGTCACCGAATCACGCAGCGCCCAATGTTCCGGCAGATATTCGCGAATCGATATCGGCGCGTCGGTGCCACGGGCACGGGCGCGATAAGTGTTGCCTTCCTCATCCACTGTCAATTGAGTGTCGATCACGAACGCATCGCTCGCCGTTCCTGGCGCTAGGGTAAAATCGTGATCGGTGGCGAACATCGGCAATGGCAATTGATCGGAATGGGTTGGGCCCTTATTCTGCAACGTCGCAGGCGGCCGGTCTAGGAGCCTGTCGGGCTTAGCCCGGATATTTCACGAAGGCGGACCATGGACCCAAGATCTACCCAATATTTGAACTGGTTAAGTCGCCTATTGAGCCACTTGGCCTCAGTACAGTTCGTCCTGTTCGGATTCAGGAAAAATCGGGCGTCGTATTCGGCACGATCCCCCTTGATCCATAGCTACGGCTATGAATCTTCAGACGATCGCACCGACTACTTAGCCCGATTTCCCCTGATCTCCGAACCCTTCATGAATTATCCGGGCTAGGGACTCGGCGAATGCCGGTATTGTGATTCTTGTTGTAATACGATGGAGACAAATTATGGCTATAGCACTCATAACCGGTGCCAACAGAGGCATCGGCCTGGAATTTTGCCGGCAACTTCAAGCCCGCGGCGACGAGGTCATCGCGGTTTGCCGGAGCTGTTCCGACGAACTTGAAGCGTTTGGGATTCGCGTTGAGCGAGGTATCGATGTAACCGATGACCGCGCGGCCGATAAGCTGGCCGTCGCATTGGGGGATATCCGCCTCGATTTATTGGTGAACAACGCGGGAATTCTACAACGGTCCAGTTTAGATGAGTTGGATTTCGACGTGTTACGGGCACAGTTCGAGGTCAATGCATTGGGTCCCTTACGCGTCACTCGGGCATTGTTGCCACATATGGCTTCGCACAGTCGAATTGCGTTGATCACTAGTCGTATGGGCTCTATCGCCGACAATACATCAGGCGGAAGCTATGGCTACCGAATGTCCAAGGCCGCGCTAAATATTGCCGGCAAGTCGCTGGCGCACGACCTCGCCACTCATCACATTAGCGTTGCGTTACTGCATCCGGGTTATGTCAGTACCGATATGACGGGGCACTCCGGAAACAGCGATCCGAAAACTGCCGTTGCAGGCCTACTGCAACGAATCGATGAATTAACCCCGGCAACATCGGGTTCGTTCTGGCATGCCAATGGGGAAATTCTGCCGTGGTAGCGGAATGCGAAGTAGCCGAATGCCGACCTATGCGTAATCGAGAACCTCGCACGCGTAATATCCGTCTAAACCTTTCTAGTCCTCGCGGAACAACTTATCTCCCTGTTCGCGAATAATTTGTTTCGCTTTCTGCACCGCGTGCTCCGCCGCCGACTCACGACTGGTGTGAGTATCAGCACGAATGAATGATTGGGTCTTAACGCCCGAATCAAATGATTTGCTGATGCGCCCGGCGGTATAGTACTTACCTTGTTCTTCGTGGAGTACGGGCTCGATCGAGTAACCCTCGAATTCAACCGACGCCATCGGCTTTTCCTCTGGGGACGCTTTTTTTAAGAACGACAGCCAGCCCACGATCGATATCCTACGCAGTGAAGATCAACACCGATGCTACCCGATTGAGCAGGACCGTACCACCTTCTCCGCGACGCCCAAGCGGGTGGAAATCTCTCCAATTTCAGTGCATTCTCCCCATTATTTAAGGGTTTCCGACTCGCCGCAACGAAATCGCATGTATTGGCAAAACCGAATCCCCGATTGACGAACCCTGGCCGTCGTCGCAACAATGGCGGGTCCGGACAGACCATATCGGCATTCATGAATAATCACATCGAAACCTTTCGTGCGGTAGTCTATCCATGGCACTGCGATCATCAAGGCCACATGACGACAATGCATTACGTCGGCATGTTCGACGCGGCGTGTTGGCAGCATTTATCGGCGATGAAATTCACCCGAAAATATTTGGCTCAACATCAAACGGGATTCGTCGACGTTAAGGACACTATTGAATACAAAGCCGAGCTGCCGGTAGGCAGCCTCGTAGTTATTGTGAGTGAACTCACCCGAATCGGAAAGTCGTCGATAACCGTGCTACACACGATGCAAAACGTAGAAACTAACGAGATCGCGGCAACTTCGGAAAAAATCAGCGCCTATTTCCATTTAGAGGCGCGCCACACCACGC
>CAXMMZ010000197.1:0-34047 GCA_964194565.1 Arenicellales bacterium | reverse complement strand
GCAACATGATGGTTCGCGACAACATCAAACAGCTCATTCGCCATGTTCACTAAGTCGGCGCGCTGCGCGGTGTAGGTCATTAGCGTTGGGCGAGTAAGAAACAACGAGCCCTTGGCGCTCAATACACCGATATCGAACGGCTCAACTTTACCCGACGATTGGCCGAAGCTCACCATCGTACCGAATGGCTTAAGACAATCGAGAGACCGCATAAAGGTGTCGGCGCCGACCGAATCGTAAACGACCGGCACGCCTTTGCCGTCAGTAATTTGTTTCACCTTTTCTACAAAATTATGTTGTGTATAGATGATTGGGTGATCGCAACCGTGGGACTTGGCCAATGCGGCTTTCTCCTCGGAACCCACCGTGCCAATCACAGTAGCACCAAGATGTTTCGCCCACTGACACGCAATCAACCCCACACCGCCCGCGGCAGCATGAAACAGAATTGTTTCGCCGCTGCGGACTCGATAAGTGCTGTGCAATAGATATTGCGCGGTCATGCCCTTTAACATCATCGCCGCTGCGGTTTGATCGTCGACTCCGTCGGGAATACGTATGGCACGATCAGCCGGGAGTAACCGGGCCTCAGCGTAAGCGCCGAGCGGCGGCGACGCATAAGCCACCCGGTCACCCGGAGCCAGATCGGTGACTCCGCTGCCGACCGCATCAACGACACCGGCCGCTTCAAGGCCTGGGATAAACGGTAATGACGGAGCCGGGTAGGCTCCGCTGCGAAAATATACGTCGATGAAGTTCAAACCGACGGCAGCGTGGCGAACTCGAATCTGGCCGTCCGCCGGCTCACCGACATCTACGTCTTCCCACTGCATCTGTTCCGGACCACCGGTCGCGTGTATACGGACTGCTTTCACCATTTGTCTCTCCTGTGTATGTCGGGGTGGCCCTGATTGTGGGCCGTTTAGGGGCCTGTGACCGACTCATAAGCCGATACGATCGAAGTTCCGGCCGCTCTACACCGGCGGCAGCGGGCGAGTATACAAGCGGGCGTAGAAATTTTCCTCAAGGAACGCCTGCAAACTTCCATAGCATTACTGTATATTTATCCAGTATGCAGAATTTACCCGACTACGCCGAGCTTCACGCCATCAGTAACTTTACGTTTCTGCGTGGCGCTTCCCACCCGGAGGAATTGGTGCGACAGGCGGCGGCGCTCGGCTATCGGGCCGTAGCACTGACCGATGAATGCAGCATGGCCGGTGTGGTGCGGGGTCATTTGACGGCGCAGGAAGTGGGTCTGGATTTAATCGTCGGCAGCGAAATTCGTCTCAACGAAGGCATAACACTGGTCTTGCTGGCAACCGACCGGGCCAGCTACGGCCGTCTTACGCAGCTTATTACGACGGGCAGACGCGCCGCTGCAAAAGGCCACTACACGCTGCAGTGCGACGACATTAACGAAGCCACTACGGCCGGCTGCCTGGCGCTGTTCGCCCCCGGCGTACCGGGAGCGGGTCGTCATAGTCGTACCTCCCTTGCGGCCCATACCACCCTTACGACTCATGCAGGATGGATTGCCGAAACGTTCCGCGGCCGATCGTGGCTGGCAGTGGAACAATCGCTCAGCGGTATCGATCGCCGTACCCTAGACCGACTTACCGATATTGGTACCCATACCGGCTTGCCGTTGCTAGCGACCGGCAACGTCCATATGCACGACCGCTCGCGAAAAGCGTTGCAAGACACTCTGACCGCGATTCGCCATCGTGTCGCTGTGCACGACGCAGGAACGCTGCTGCATGCAAATGCCGAGCATTGCTTGCAAAGTCGCAAACACCTAGGGCAACTCTATCCGCCAGAATTATTAGCGGAAACATTAGCGGTTGCTGAACGTTGCCGATTTTCACTCCATGAGCTGAGCTATCAGTACCCTTGCACGACGGTTCCCGATGGCATGACCGCTACAGAGTATCTGAGAATCCTCACCGAACAAGGCGCGAATAGCCGTTGGCCAGCGGGAATACCGCAAAAAGTACGCACGAGCATCGAGCACGAACTCGCGTTGATCGCCGAGCTTCGATACGAAGCGTACTTCCTCACGGTCTACGACATCGTGCAGTTTGCCCGCTCGCAAAATATTCTTTGTCAAGGCCGCGGTTCAGCGGCCAATTCCGCGGTGTGCTTTTGCTTGGGAATCACCGAGGTCGACCCGGCACGTATGGATTTATTATTCGAGAGATTCGTCTCACGTGAGCGCAACGAGCCTCCCGATATCGATATTGATTTCGAACACGATCGTCGTGAGGAGGTGTTGCAATACATCTATAAAAAATATGGCCGGGAACATGCAGCGCTTACCGCGACGGTAATTACTTACCAACCCAAAAGTGCGCTGCGAGATGTCGGTCAAGCTCTGGGGTTAAACCTTGAACAAGTCGATCGACTCGCTAAAAACCTGTCGTGGTGGGACGGCACGCGGGTATTGCCGGAGCGGTTGCAGGAGGTGGGTTTCGATCCCGGCAATCCGGTGCTTAAGCGTGTCCTTAGCTTGGTTAACACATTGGTGGGGTTTCCGCGCCATCTGTCCCAGCACGTCGGCGGCTTCGTGATCTCTGCCGCCCCTTTATCGACGCTGGTTCCGATCGAAAACGCCGCGATGCCCGAACGCACCGTCATCCAGTGGGATAAAGACGATATCGATGCATTAGGTTTATTGAAAGTGGATTGCTTAGGGCTGGGTATGTTGAACACGATTCATCGTGCCTTCGATCTCATCGAAGCCTACCGTGGCGAACGATTGCAGATGGCAACATTACCCGCCGATGATAAAGCGGTGTACCACATGATACAGCGCGCCGATACCATTGGCGTATTCCAAATCGAATCTCGTGCCCAGATGGTCATGCTGCCCCGCTTAAAGCCCGAAAACTTTTACGATCTGGTCATTGAGATTGCCATTGTCCGCCCTGGGCCGATCCAAGGCGAGATGGTGCATCCGTATCTTCGCCGCCGCCAAGGTACCGAAGCGGTAACTTACCCAACGGATGCGATACGCCAAGTTCTGGCGCGCACGCTTGGTGTGCCTATTTTTCAGGAACAGGTCATAAAACTCGCGATGGTAGCTGCGGGATTCAGTGCCGGCGAAGCCGATGGTTTGCGTCGCTCAATGGCGGCGTGGAAACGCCGTGGTGGGCTCGAACATTATCAACAACGTTTGATCGATGGCATGCGCAAGCGTGGTTATTCCGAATCGTTCGCGCAACGTATTTTCCAACAGATCAAAGGTTTTGGGGAATACGGCTTTCCCGAATCCCATGCGGCGAGCTTCGCTTTACTAGCCTATGTATCGGCATGGTTAAAATGTCATGAGCCGGCTGCATTTACCTGCGCATTGTTAAACAGTCAGCCGATGGGATTTTATGCCCCCGCGCAACTCGTTCGCGATGCTATTCGTCATGGCGTCACTGTGCACCCGGTCGATGTTCATAGCAGTGGCTGGGACAGTCATTTACAACCTGAAAATCCGCTGCATGGCAATGGCCATCCTCGGCCTCCGGCTTTGCGTTTAGGGATGCGATTGGTAAAAGGTTTGAGCCGAACCGCTACCGAACGACTCATCGAGGCGCGTTCCCACGCACCCTACCGGGACACCGACGACTTAATTACACGCGCACAATTACAGCGTGGCGATATCGAAGCACTTGCGGCTGCGGGCGCCCTGCACAGAATGGCCGGGCACCGCCATCGCGCACGCTGGGCTGCTGCAGGCGGCGGAGTGACTCTGCCGTTGTGGGACAAGGTGACTTTTCAGGAAGGTGCACCATTACTGCGTAAACCGACCGAGGGCGAGGACGTTGTTGCGGATTACATCCATGTCGGCCTCACTTTAGGCCGCCACCCAATGGCGCTACTGCGTCCACGCCTGGCTAAAGCCGGCATTATTACTGCCAACGAGGCCTACCGTTTAGCGGACGGTCAGCATTCCCAAGTCGCAGGCCTTGTGATTACTCGGCAACGCCCCAGCAGTGCCAATAACGTCGCCTTTATTACCCTCGAAGACGAAACCGGCCACGTTAATGTTATCGTATGGCGGCGTATTGCTGACGCGCAACGGCCAATACTGATAGGAGCCCGACTAATGGGAACAACAGGAATAATTCAGCGTGAGGGTGATGTACTACACGTTATTGCCGCGGAACTCCATGACTATAGTCATCTGCTTGGTGGACTGACGACTCGCTCACGGGATTTCCGGTAAAACTAAACCGGGGTCAGAGTCGAGACTCTGACCCCAGTTCGTGGTCCGCCCTACGCGCGAAACACCGTCTCGTTATCGACTTCGTATACGCCACGCGTATCGACAATCAAGCGCGCATGCTCGCGCACCAAATCCCAATCGATCGCGTCGTGGTCCGTCGCCACAACAACGCAATTCTGGTCTGCCAATAGCTCCGGCGTGAGCGGCTCGCTGTGTAGGTCGAAATACTGTTTACGCATGTGCGGAAAATGTGCGACGTGCGGATCGCTATAATTCACCCGCGCACCCTTACTCAATAACTGACCGATAATGGCGATGCTGGGAGATTCCCGCACATCCCCCACGTTCTTTTTGTAAGCAATGCCCAACACCAAGATATTCGCATCGCGCACGGGCTTGGCATGTCGATTCAGCGCATCGGTGATCTTCTCCACCACATAGGCCGGCATATCGGTATTAACCTCACCGGCCAATTCAATAAATTTCGTACCAACACCATACTCCCTGGCCTTCCAGGTCAAATAAAACGGGTCAATGGGAATACAATGGCCCCCTAAACCCGGGCCGGGATAAAACGCATTGAAGCCGAATGGTTTGGTGGCAGCGGCCCGCACCACTTCGAAAATATCGATGCCCATCGGTTCCGCCACCATCTTGAGTTCGTTTACGAGCGCAATATTCACCGCACGATATACGTTCTCAAGAATCTTGGTGAGTTCCGCAGTTTGTGTCGATGAAACCGGCACCACGGCATCCACCACCTGGCCGTACAATGCCTTGGCAACATCGAGACAATGCGATGTCGATCCACTAATAACTTTCGGAATTGTTCGGGTTGTAAAATCCGGGTTGGCCGGGTCTTCGCGCTCTGGCGAGTAGACGAGATAGACCGACTCTCCGACGACAAACCCTGCGTGCTCGAGACGTGGCCGCAACTGTTCTTCGGTGGTGCCGGGATAGGTAGTGCTCTCCAGCGACAGCACTT
The DNA here is from genome assembly GCA_964194565.1 of Arenicellales bacterium. Classification (GTDB taxonomy): domain Bacteria; phylum Pseudomonadota; class Gammaproteobacteria; order Arenicellales; family JAOTWM01; genus JAOTWM01. Next base: position 28,843 of record CAXMMZ010000197.1, on the reverse strand, counting down.
GGCCCGCATGCATATGCGGCGCGATCGCTTCGACCGAATCGATGACGAACGATAAGTCCGGTTCGCGGTAGCGGTCCAGCGGTGTCGGTACGCACAATATCACCGCGTCCACGTCAGCTACGCGCTCGAACGCGGTGGTGACTTCGCAAGTTCCGGCCTGTATCGCCTCGTTTACCCCTGACATATCGATATGGGGTAAATAGCTGCGCTGCTCGTTCAACGCATCGATCTTGGCGGGGTCGATGTCGAATCCGATCGTGCGATACCCCACTGCGGCGAACTGACTCAGCAACGGGAACCCCACGTAACCTAATCCCAATATGCCGATAACGGCTTCACGTTCTTCGAGCCGGTGCAGCAGCGACTGTTTCATTCGATTTATGCCGGGTTGTTAAGCGGGTGACTTACGACCTATGCGCCGGGTAATTCCTACTCCGACAAGGGCTTGGTTCCCAACAATCGGTCGTAGTAGACGAATAGTTCGGATACGCCCAAGACTATAGGAGACGGGGCCGCACAGAGCAAGACACCCGGCACAAACCGTGTTGGGACTAATTGCTGCTCATACCTTACGAGCATCCATTATGCGTTCATAGGCCGACCGGATCTCGCGCGTAGTTTCTGTCGCCACCTTGATCATCTCGTCGGGCAATCCCTTCGATACCAACTTATCCGGATGGTGTTGGCTCATTAAACGCCGGTACGCCTTCTTGACTTCCGCATCCGTCGCGGTGGCGGTCACGCCGAGCACCTGATAATCGTCTTCGATCCGAGGTACGTGGCGGCCGGCACCGTCGCGCATGATGCCGCCGATGAACTGCAACAACGCCTCGAATTCACGACTCGATATGCCAAGCTTCTCGGCCGCACGGTGCAGAATTCGATTCTCGGCCGGGTCCAACCGGCCATCGGCAAACGCCGCACGTATTTGCAGTTCGAGAAACATGCGCACCAAGGTAGAGCGACGATGGCATTCGTGACGAAACTGCTCCAGCACATCATCCAACGGAAAGTCTGATCGTTTGCCCTGGTCAAACAACGCAATGGCAGCACGGCGTTGATCCGAGGACAGTTGCATCTCGGCCATTAGTTGCCGGGCCAACGCGATTTCCTGATCGGAAACGCGACCGTCCGCCTTCGCGATATGGCCCATCACCGAGAATGTTGCGGTGAAAAATGCGGTTTGAATCCGCTCTTGCAAGTTGCCGCCAGCGGGCGGATCGATCGCCATACGCCGCAAACCCACGTCGAACTGATGGCCGAGCGCCGCACCTAACACCGCAGCTAGCGGCCCGCCCATCATGAATCCCAAGCCGCCGCCTATAAATTTTCCCCACCATGCCATCGTGATAATTCCTCCTAGTACTAAACCGGATAATTCACCAAGTCGAATCCTATTCTTGGAGAATTGGAGATCAACTTATTGGTGAATTATCCGTGCTGGTGACCGAATTCGGGTCAATCGTAATCGTGAACACCGCCCCACCCCCCTCACGGTTTGCGATAGTGAGGCAACCCCCGTAAGACGCAACAATATCCGTTACTACGGCGAGCCCGATGCCGTGACCTGGGGTTTGGTTCGACGCACGTACGCCACGGGCCTTAATCTCATCAATCATTTGCTCCGGCACACCCGGGCCATCGTCACTGATGCTGAGGCGAACACCGGGCCGGCGCAGTTGTGCATCGCCCTCGACACGACCATTTATTGCCACCTGTTGCCGGCACAATTTGAACGCGTTATCCAACAGATTACCAAGTATTTCGAACAGATCGCCTCGTTCTCCAAAAAACTGTAATTGCACCGGGACATCGATATTGACAGTCACCGATTTATCCGCGTACACCTTTTGCAGCGAGGCTAACACTTTATCAACCGTGTCGCGCACCGGTACCGGGGTGAGCAGCGTCGATTTACCCGAGGTCGCGGCACGCCGTAACTGATAATCGACAATGCCGGTCATACGATCGATCTGCTCCTGCGCCGAACTCGATTTCGCATCGGTGTCGGATTCAAACAAGCTGCGCAATACTGCAAGCGGCGTTTTCAGGCTGTGCGCCAAATCCCCGAGCGTATTACGGTGGCGGTCCAAATGCTCGCGCTCATTACGGATAAACGTATTGATGTTGTACGCCAATCCCTGCAGTTCCTTTGGGTAGTTTTCAGTTAACACCGCCTTGCGCCCTGCCTCCACATCCGCTAGCTCATCCGCGACCGCGGTAAGCGGGGCCAAGCCCCAACGCAATATCGTTCCCTGTACGGCCACCAGCACCAAGGCAGCGGCACCCAACCATAACCACAAGTTTCTGCGAAACGTTTCAATCTGGGCGACCAGCCGTTGGCGGTCTTCGGCGACGGTAATCGTGAAGTCAGTTGCGTTACCGTCGATGTCCTGCCAACGCACCGCAAACCGCAGCGCGTAAAGCGTGTTACCAGTGCCGTCGGGTTCCTCGCTGAATCGACTGGAGCCCGGGGCCAACACGACATCGTGGGCGATTGCCCGCCCGACACTCGATTGCGAGCGCCACACGACGCCACCGTCGTTGTTAGACACGAGACCATACAATCCGGAACCGGGTGAACCGAAGCGAGATTCCGGCAACGCATCGGGTACCACTAATGCGCCCGTGTCATCGAGATCACCAGCCGCCAGCAAGCCGTAAATCTGTGCCTGTAGTGCATCGCGTAGCCCCGCTTCGGCGCTACTTTGAAATGCGCGATCAAGAACGAATCCAGTAAGACCTAGAAATGCCGCCAGTACCAGAGTGGCCGCCAATAATAAGCGGCTACGCAGCGATAACATTAAGCAGCCTGTGATTAATTCTGGACGAGCGGATCTGAGAGTCAAAATCCTCCGATTCAATGCGCCCCATTTTGATAAATACGGGGCCGGTCATAGCCCGGCTAAGGCCAAGATTCGCAAAGCTTCCGCTCCTGCTCACGCCCCTCACCTACTTCCATGTAGGCGACGACGAAGCGGGTGATTCTGGACTCAGAGCAGCCGGTCATGAATGGATCAGAGGCTCCTCAAGCCGATGGCGACGGATTAAATCGGTAACCCCGACCCCGTAGGGTTTCAATAGGTCTAATCGTGTTGTCGGGGTCAAGTTTGCGTCGCAAACGGCCGACAAACACTTCAATTACGTTGCTATCACGATCCGCATCTTCATCGTAGATGTGATCTGTCAACTCAGACTTGGAGACGACCTTGCCGTGATTAAGCATCAGATAATGCAGCAGGCGGTATTCATAAGCGGTGAGGTCGAGCCGCCGATCCTGGACCGTCACCTCCTGCGAGGACGTATCGAGCGCCACGTCTCCGCACCGAACCACAGAATCCGCAATACCCGAAGCACGCCGTATCAACGCACGCATACGGGCCAGGACTTCCTCGATTTGAAATGGCTTGGCTACGTAGTCGTCGGCCCCGGCTTCGAGTCCTTCGACCTTTTCCTGCCAGCGCGCCCGCGCCGTGAGTATGAGGATCGGAAACACGCGTTCCTCGGATCGCCATGTACGAATAATATCGATACCGGATAACTTCGGTAGGCCGAGATCTACGACAGCGAGATCGATCGGATACTCACGCCCAAAATACAGTCCTTCTTCGCCGTCGCCAGCCGCATCCACCGCATAACCTTCGCCACGCAATCGGTCCACCAATTGTTGGCGCAGTACCGGTTCGTCTTCCACCACCAGAACACGCATTCTTCAATCACCCCCGCCACCGGGAAGTTTAATCCAGTGCACTACTCCATCGCCGGACAAAACCTTGATGCGAATCCCACAAACGCCCTTGTTATTTTTTTTCTTTTTGGCGGCTAGCACCTGACCCGAATTGCCGATCAGACTTTGCGCCAGTACCGCTGCTTCATCGAGACCCATCGCACACCCGCCGACACTGGCTCCCTGGTTGTTTTGCTTTTTGCCTTTTCCGGAATCCTTCAGCGCGAACGCGTGGTTCATCCCGAGGCTCATCGCCACCACCAAGGCCAAAAGTGTTTTGAGAATTATCGATCGCATCGCTAATCGTATCGGACTGACCGTCCTCGCATTCAACTGTGCTGAAGCACCCTAATTATAGGGCAGTTTGGAGGGCCCGGCGCAGCGCTAGTGCGGCCTATCCTACCGAAATCTGTCACGCATTCGCGCACATCACATTTGGTCGAATGTGGCAGGCCACGCCGTCCACCCCGTGGCTCGCCGATACCAGAAATTGCATCTAGTTTGCCACCGGGGTGACATTGACCCTCACCTGAATCGTATCACCCGGATCGTTTTGGGTCCGCGTCGAATAAGTTTGGCCACTGTATTCGTAATCCACATTGTAGCCAACGACACGTTCCTCGGTGTGCGAGTCGTTCACCGTGCGGCAGCGCTCAACGCTACCACCGGAGGTCGATGTCGAGCCGTGCGAATAATGACGTTGCTTCACATCGCGTCCAATCGATCCGCCCAACACCGCACCCGCCACCGTCGCAACGTCCTGGCCGCGACCGCTGCCGAACTGGTAACCTACGGCGGCGCCTAGGATCGCGCCGACGATATTAGGCGTGTAGGTGTTATAGCCCGAATGCTGTTGTGCCGGGGCCGCTTCCTGCCAACACTCGCGGCGCGGCGTATCGACCCGAATTTGCTTCGTCACCGGGGTGACATTGGTGACACGTGCATAGTCAGTGTAACCGTCGTTGCCGTAGCTGCCGGCCAACACGTTCTGAGTCGTAAGAGTTAGCACGGTCGCGGCAATAGCAGAAGTAAGAGCAGTACGTTTCATTTCATATATCCTCGGTCGTTTTGCGCTGGGCGCTCGGGGTCGCGCCGCTGTGGACGCCTCCTCGAATCGCATGCCAGGCAGTCTATAGAGGACACGCTGAATTCATACTGAACCAAAGCTGAATGTAATGTGAATGCCGCCAGTTATTGCGGTGGCTGTGGCCGCTGCCGCAACGTCAAGTATTCGCCACGTTGAGTGAACTCAATATCCCGCAAAAACGCCATGCCTAACAACACTTCGTCGTCCCCCATGTGAGGATTGATCGTGGCGCGTAGATTGCGCAGCACGATCGGCCCCAACGCGACCTCATCCAGGCGCGCCGTATCGACGTCAATGATACCGTTCGCGGTCACGACAGTGGTTTGCGGCCCCCGCTTTAACCCTAGCCGTTCCGCCAATTGCTCCGGTACGGCGATATCCGTCGCGCCCGTATCCAGCAAAAACACGGCTCGCCGCCCATTTATGCTACCGGTGGCGATATAGTGACCATAGCGATTGCGCTCCAGAACAACCTCCCGCATCTCCGCGGTCGCTACCGTCTGATAACTTTCATTGGGGTTATTCAGGCGGTCGAGATATTTCTGCGAAAGCAATGTCAACACACCGATCACTGCAATCCACGCAGCAACCGTCATGCCGGTGCCGATCTTGCGGCTCATCGATTGCGCTCCAAATAACCCCCTATGAAACTACGAGCTACCAATCGCCTCGGCAATTGCACGCCCCAATTCCTCCGTGGATGCATTGCCGCCGAGGTCCGGTGTGCGCAGCTCGGGCTCTTCCAACACCGTTTCAATAGCGCCTTCCACCGCAGCGGCCGCGTCGTCGTGCCCTAAGTGTTGCAACATCATCGCGCCCGCCCAAATCTGCCCGATCGGATTGGCGATACCTTGCCCGGCAATGTCCGGGGCGGAACCATGCACGGGCTCAAACATACTGGGGTAATGCCGGTCCGGATTGATGTTAGCGGACGGCGCAATACCTATCGTCCCAGCGATGGCGGGGCCCAGATCCGATAAGATATCTCCGAGCAAATTGCTCGCCACCACAACGTCGAACCAATCGGGGTGTAATACGAAATGGGCACTGAGAATATCGACATGAAATTGGTTGGTGTCGATATCGGGATAGTCAGCCGAAATTGCCTTAAAGCGTTCATCCCAGAACGGCATAGTATGGATAATTCCGTTCGACTTGGTGGCCGACGTAATCCGGCGCCTGGGCCGTGACGCCGCTAATTCAAACGCATAACGCATAACGCGATCGACACCGCGGCGGGTAAATATGTTCTCTTGGACGACCAATTCCGTGTCCATGCCGCGATTCAAGCGCCCGCCGATTTCCGAATATTCGCCTTCTGAGTTCTCACGTACTACATAAAAATCAATGTCTTCGGGACCGCGATCCCGTAGCGGCGAGGTAATCCCGTTCAGCAAGCGGATCGGGCGCAAATTCACATACTGCTCCAGTTGCCGCCGGATCGGAATCAGTAACCCCCATAGCGATACGTGGTCCGGTACACCCGGGAATCCCACGGCGCCGAGATAAATTGCATCGACCTCTTTGAGTTGTTCAATTCCGTCTTCGGGCATCATCCGGCCGGTACGCAAATAAGTTTCGCAATTCCAGTCAAACGACAGCCAGCGAAAATCGATATCGAATCGTGTACCGACGGCTTGTAAAACACGAAGCCCTTCCGGCACGACCTCGTTGCCGATGCCATCGCCTGGAATAACCGCAATTTGGTAGTGATGGGTTGCCAACTTATACTCCTGGTTCGTGAGTTGAGTAGAGAACGCGCAATAGTACTAGCGCCGCGCCCGCAAATATTGCATAACGTTATCAACGGTGACATCACTGACACATCGATTGGATTCGACGGTTATGCCCGCGATATGAGGGGTCATTATTAAATTTGGAACGCCGACCAGTACCGAATCAGCGGCCAACGGCTCGATTGCGAATACATCGAGCATGGCACCACCGATCCGACCATCCCGCAATGCTGCGGCCAATGCCGCCTCGTCCACCAAGCCGCCGCGCCCGGAATTGATCAATACCGCGTCCGCTTTCATTGCGCCCAAACGCTTCGCATCGATTAGGTTGCGCGTTTCAGCGTTGATCGGTACGTGCAGGCTCACGATGTCCGCGCCCGCGATGAGCTCATTCAGTGAAGTTTGCGTGACGCCCAGCGAACGCCAGGCGGCGTCGGCCGGATCGACGTACGGGTCGTATGCCGTCGCTTCCATCCCCAGAACGATGGCTCGGCGCGCGACCTCACGCGAGATCGTACCGAATCCGACTAGACCGATCGTTTTGCCCGCAACCTCGCGACCCAACAACCGCTGCCGTGGCCATTGGCCGGCGGCCACGGCCGCGCTCGCAAAATACGCGCCGCGCAACAACATAAGCGCCCCCGCAATCACATACTCGGCGACGGCGGTGGTGTTCGCTCCCGTCGCGGGGAATACCTCGATGTTGCGGTGCTTACAGGTTTCAAGGTCAATATTATCGACACCGACGCCGAGTCGACCTACGACCTCGAGCCGTGGCGCTGCGGCCAACAAATCGGCATCAACCGCGGTGCGATTCCGCACGATGAGAGCAGATGCCGTGCCCATCGAGCGCCGCAACTGCTCAGGCGAGTCGACCAGCCCGGGCTCGTATAACACATCGAACTCGGCGGACAGGCGCGCAACGGCCGCTTGCTCCATGAATTCAGAAACGACGATTTCGGTCATAGGGGAAGCTAATGGCGGCACAACGGTGATTTTACCAAACGCCGATTATGCACGACACGCCCTTCGAGCCGTTACTTCCACTCGCTGCCGGCGGTCGACTGGGGAATGACTGAACCCGCGACGGCCCTGCTCCCGACCGGCGTCGTCGGGCTGGTCTTGCTGGCCGCCGTTTTGCATGCCACGTGGAACGCGCTCGTCAAGATCGGTGGCGACCGGCTCATCGTGTTAGCCTCGGTCAATACGGTCGCCGCGATTGCCGGTTTGTTCATGATCCCTCTGGCGCCCGCACCGAATCCAGAGAGCTGGCCCTACCTCGCACTGTCGGTCGCGGTTCACAGTGGCTACTACTTTTTCTTGCTCAAGGCTTACCAAAGCGGCGATTTTAGTCACGTCTACCCATTAGCCCGCGGCTGCGCACCGCTCATGGTACTGCTCGGTGGCGCTTGGGTCGCTGGAGAATACCTTCCACCCATGGCTATTACGGGGATTGGCATTGCCAGTATCGGTATCGCGAGCCTCGCGTTTGACGGCGGAGCGCCATGGCGACGCGATCCGCGACCATTGCTATACGCGGTCGCGACAGGTGTCACCATCGCAAGTTACACGGTAGTGGACGGGGTCGGTGTGCGCCTTTCCGGCAGTCCGCTCGGTTACATCGGTTGGCTATTTGCGATTGACGGTTTGCCAATCGCATTAGTGGCGCTGCACCTCCGCCGCGGTCTTGTTCGGCCTTATCTGCGAAACGAATGGCCGCATTGCGTCGGCGCCGGGCTCGCGTCCATTGGCGCTTACGGTCTTGTTATCTATGCAATGAATTCCGGAGCGCTCGCAGCGGTATCGGCACTACGGGAAACCAGTGTGATTATTGCGGCCGCGATTGGCACGTTTGCGCTGGGAGAACGTTTTGGTCGGCGACGCATCATCCTAGCCGCGATCGTGACGGCCGGGATCGTCCTCATGCACTCAGCGTTATAGGAGCTGAACAATCGCGGCCAGGCGCCTGTTAGGTCATACTTACATGGTCATCGCCGACGGTTTTCGGGGGGTCGGACCTACCCACGGTTTCCGGAGGGTCGGTCATACACAATGCACTCGCGCGCAGAAATCCGACAGTGGCTTAGAGACGCACTTTTACACGGAAAATGGCGACTTTAAGCGAAAACTTGCGGTACATTCGGAAGCTAATTCCGGGCAATATCAGCATGTTGCGCAGGTCCGACCCGATTCGGCAAGCGTAGAGACATCCTACTAAACATGTTGGGTTCGTCGAAGCTAACGGGGCGGGGCAGTGGCAGCAAACTCCTCAACCTGGTTAGCTATGTCCATCAGGCCCTGAATATTGTCCAAACCATCAATGCTGATTCGGTTACGAAATAATGCCCAGTCGACATAGCAGGCACAGCGCAGGGCACTGTCCCGTGCAACACCCTGGTTCGGGTCGAAACGTCTATTGAGTTCCTCGAGACCATTTTCTATACGATTTTGCTGACGACCAAGGTACTTGATTTGATCAGGACCGAAACCATCCTTTTCAATCAAGAACACATTGATCGTGCTATCCAGCAGCGTATTGGCCAAGGTGAAGTTCTCGTAGTCTTCAATATCAGCAAGAAAATCCCTGCCGGATTTTTCCCTGACATATTTCAAAATCGAACTTGAGTCGGTCAGTGTCAGACCACCATCGGTGAAAAATGGGACCTTATCGGTGGGCGACTTCTCCGCACTCATTGAACCATCAGCCTCTACAAAATCAAAATCAAAACTACCTTGCGCCAATGCGACTCGACAGTGGCGGACATAGGGAGAGGTGTAACTACCATAAAGCTTCATGAAATTATTCCTGTTTACAGTGAATGACTGATCGGGATTTTACCAGAAGGTGGTATCCCGGAACGGGGAGTTTCGGGGTCGAACCCACCATGCGCACTGCGTGCGGCTTGACCCAGGCAGATCCTCAGGTTGCAAACATTGAAAAACGCCTCAAACATCCGCCGTACCGTCCTGTGACAATTCGCCCGCAACCAACCTCCGCAACACTCGCTCTTTCATGGATGTTGGGTTGTGCAGCATGAGCCGAGCCAGATAAGGCTGGATCTCGTCGTCGCGTGGTCGTGCGAGCAACGCCCCCACCGTCGCCTTCAAACAGCCTCCCCAGGAATGGCTCTTTTCCTGTAGGCGCTTCAATGCGCCGGCCAACACCACCTCCTCTGCGGTCAGATCAGTGCCAAAGGGGAACCTGGGAAAGAGGTTTTGCGTACGATGGACTGCCAGCTTGTCCTCGATGTGTTCGGGATAATTGTGGCAGAATGTCTCCGGAATCTCATAATTCCTGGGTAACTTTCCGGATTTCTTTGCTTGGCTGAGCAGTTCGCCCTGAAACCTGGAATCCGTGATATTCAACAAGGCACCGATCACCTCTTTGTCCGTCTTGCCACGCAGCTCTGCAATGCCGTACTCACTGACTACCAAATCACGCAGGTGCCGCGGCACCGTGGTATGGCCATAGTTCCAAACGATATTCGAAGTCAACCGACCACGACTACGACGCGTGCTTCGCACTTTTATGATGGAACGCCCATCGGGCAGGGCATGTGCCATGTCGACAAAGTTAAACTGCCCACCCACACCACTAACCACGCGCAGATCCTCCAGGCCGTCGGACACGACGGCGCCGGATAGGGTGACCATCAGGCATGAGTTAATGAATCTCGCGTTGGTACGCTGCAGGCCATCCAAAACCTCATTGCCGTAAAGCTGATTAATGTTCAGCACACTGGTCATGGCGATCTCGCGACGCTGTTCGTCGTCCAATTCCCGCAGAAAACGATAAAAGGACTGGGGACCGACAAAAAACCCGCCGTGAGCTACGTGGCCCCCCATAAGGCTAGTGCCCAAACCGCTCTGTTGCAGATGTCTTCTGCTATCAGGATCGCCCAGATCGGCTGCAATCGCCGCGCCGTCCTGGGAATAAAGAACGCCTGCCTCATAGCGTAATTCCGAGCGCAGGATTCCAAACCGCTGCAGATAGGCCACGTCCTTGGCCGTCAAACGCGTCTGTATCGCCCCGACAGCAGCCAAGGCATCGAGGGTGTGCAGCGATATCGTTTCATCGATGTCGCCCCGATTGAGCAACTTCTGAATATGGATGTCGGCATAGACTTTGCGCTTCAGAATCCCGCTGCGGAGCAAATGCATGAAGCCATCCACCAGCATTTCTGTGGCGCCATATAAACCTTGGGTAAACTCTTCAATGCCGCCCAGGCGGGTAATGCTATCGCCGAACTTATCCAGCGCATTGAACTGGGACAGCAACTGGTGGTAGACATCGTTTTTTTCATGGCGAAGTTGCATCGCATAGATGACGGCGTCTCCCAACGAACCTATGCCCACCTGCAATGTGCCGCCGTCCCGAACCAGCGAACTTGCGTAGAGGCCGACCATGTAATCGGCGCTGCTGACCCCGGTCTTCGGCGGTCCGAACAACGTGAAGTCGCAGCTCGAATTGTCGAGCACCATATCAAACGTCTGCGGCGACACCACTGCGTCGCCATACATGAAAGGCAGTTGCCAGTTAATCTGGCCCACAATAGCAACTTTACCGCCGGCCTTTTCTTGTTGGCGCATGTGCTGAACCAGGTCAATGGTCAGGTCAGGATTGCAACTCAAGCTGAATGTTTTCTCCCCATCGATGTCCTTCTGGGCAATCAACTGTCCCACCACATTAACGCCGTTGTCGATGAGGTCTCGCGCCGCATGGGTGTAGTTGCTGCTGATGTAGTTCTGCTGGGCGTGCTCGTTTGTGGTCAGACTACCCGGTGACATGAAGAACTCTGATACTTCGATGTTGGACGGCAACGTTCCGTTGCGACGAGCCAAGGCGTAGTCTAGATCCGGATAATCGACAAAAACACGTTGCACCAATGGCCCCAGAAAACGCCGCTCCAGTTCAGTACTCCCTTGAGGCTTTTCCAAGGTCAATGCGGTCATGATGCGAAGTTCTATCTCTGGGTTCTTCGCGGCACGCTGAAATAGTGCATTGGCGACATGATTCGCCTTACCCAACCCCAGTGGCAGAGCCAACACGATTCGATGTCCGACGGTAGCAATGATCGCATCGACGATCTGCTCAACGTCGCTGAAGTAAACAGGTTTGCTCATGCAATGCTTATCTGCGAACACGCGAGTCGAATGCATCCCTGCCCGTGTCGGGAAAAAAGTTCGCACAAAGCAGCGGCCACAACACGACGTCCTCCAGTTTGCCGCGAAGCGTGGCTAGCAGTATGCCCCTGGCTCTGTCCGCATCGGGGTCACGAAGATGACTGCCCCCGTAACGCAACCGTGGACATTCTCGACGCCGCACACGGTCCTCGGACTCCACCGTCTCCTTGGCGTACAAATAGGCGGCGAGTGGCGCGGAGTCGGTCTTTTCGTTGCGTACTCTGAGCGGTATCACCGGCCTTATGTAGGAAGTAGAGAGTGTATGTTGCCGGATTGAAACGCATCATCCGGTCGGTATAATTTCGTGAGGAAGGCCTTCGCAGGGCTAAAATTCAGTCGACATTTGGCTATTGTCTGTATTTTCCGGCGAGATTAAACTGATACCGCGTGTTTTATTGAAATTTTACACGAAAGGATTCGTACCGCGCCTCGATGACAATAACGTAGTCGTTGCGAGCACAATTGTTATCCCCCTAAAAACAACTCTCCGACTTTCGGGTTCGCCAATAAATCGTTGCCGCTACCGGCGATGGCGACCTGGCCGGACACCAGCACATAACCGATGTCCGCGAATTCCAGGCCTTTTTTAGCGTTTTGCTCAACCATGATGATGGTCTTGCCCTCGTTGTGCTGCAGGTCGTTCAAAATCTCGAACACCATGTCGATAAAACGGGGTTCAAGTCCGATCGAGGGCTCGTCTACCAGCAACAGTTCGGGGTTCATTACCAGGGCCCTGGAAATCTCCAGCAACCGGCGCTCGCCGCCGGACAGAACTTTTGCCTGGTGTTTTCTTCGGTCGGCCAGGCGCGAGTATTTGTCGAACACCATCTCCGCCGCGCGCTTGGCCTCAGCCGGCTGATCTTTGAGGAATCCGCCCATCCACAGGTTTTCCTCGACCGTCATTCCAGGGAAGATGGATTTGTCCTGCAGGATGTAGGCGATCCCGGCTTTGGCGAGTTTCTCGTTCGGTGTGAGTGAAGTGACATCGAGTTTATCCGCTCCGTCACCGATGACTATGCGCCCGGAAAAAATGTTGTTGAAGCCGAAGATGGCGTGCAAGATGGTGGATTTACCAGCGCCGTTAGGTCCGATCAGGCACAACGATTGTTTGCGACCAACGCGGAGATTGATATCGTGCAGGATCTCCATCTGGCCGTAACCCGCACGCAGATTCTCAATGGAAACGAAGGGCGCCCCGCCGGCCAATGCATCGAGTTGCTCGACACTGATCTCCTCCGCGATCGCCGCCGCCTGCCTTTCGACCTCGTCGACCGAGATGACAGCATCGACCTCGCCGGCCCCATAACCCCGTATGCCTTTTTCGTCGCTCACCGGACACCGCCCGCAAGGTTTGTCGGCGCGATCATCTAATGTGCCCCGAGATACGCGTCAACGACACGCTGATCGTGTTGAATTTGTTCCGGTGTCCCTTCCGCCAACAACTGCCCATGCGCCAGACAATAGATCTTGTCCGCCATGTTCATGATCACACGCATGTTGTGCTCGATGATAAACAGCGTGATGCCGAATTCAGTATTGGCGCGCTTGAGGCGGTCGATCAAGCCGTTGATCAAAGTCGGATTGATCCCGGCGGTCGGCTCATCCAGCAACAGGCCGGCCGGCTCGTTCATCAGCGCCATGGCAAATTCAAGCAGCTTCTGTTGCCCAAACGACAACGAACCCGCACGCAGAAACCGCTTTTCGTACAACCCGACAAACTCGAGCAGGCGATCCGCCTGTTCGTAGTCCTTCGTACTGTTTCGGCCGAACGCATCGGTAAAACTCATCTTTCGGTGCGGCAGGGAGATCAGCATATTTTCGACGCCATTCATCGCGCCGTAGATGCGGGTCTGTTGAAAGGTGCGCAACAGGCCAAGCCGGGCGATCTTCTGCACCGGCAGCTTCGAGATCTCCTTGCCCTCGAACTTTATCGATCCGGCATCGATGGGATGGTAGCCGACGATGGAATTGAACAGGGTGGTTTTGCCCGATCCGTTGGGCCCGATGAGTCCGGTGATGCCGCCCTTTTCCACTGTCATGGAGATGTCCGCGTTGGCGACCACGCCACCATAAGCTTTGGAAACCCCCTTGACTTCGATGATGGAATTCATTCGCCGGCTCCCGCGGCGGCCGGGTCTTTGCTTTCCACGCGGATTCCGAACCATTCCGGCTTGCGACGCATCAGCCAACCGACGAGGCCTTCCTGAAAATACACCACCGTAACCACGATCAAGGCGCCAAGGACCACCCACTGCCAGCCCAGGAAATAGTTCCAGGTGACTTCTTTGAACACGTGAAACAGGATTGCCCCCAACACCGGGCCCCACAGCGTGCCCTTGCCGCCGAGCAACACGCAGATCACCATGAAGATGCCCAGGTTGATGGTCTGGTAGGCGCTTTCCAGCGGCTCGAAAGAAATCAGCTGAAACCCGGATATCGCCCCAACTATCCCAACAAAAAACGCCGCCATCGCCCAGGCGGTGAGCTTGTACCTGAGTGTGTGAATGCCCATGGCCTCCGCTTTCTCCTCGTCGTCACGGATGGCGTTCATGGCGCTTCCGAATCGGGTGGTATACAACCACTTCAGGAAGATGAACAGCACGACGCCGGTACTGGCAAACAGGAAGTAGAAAAACAGTTTGCCGACATCGAAATCACCGGGGTACACAGGCAGCGTTATGCCCTGTCCGCCGCCGACCCAATCCCAATTGGACACCAGTTCGCCCGCGGCAATGGCGACGCCCAGGGTGCCGATGGCGAAGTACGGGCCGCGCAGTCCGAAGGTGATATAGCCGATGACGACCGCGGTAACGGCGCAGAACAGTCCCGCCGCGATGGTGCCGAGAAAGATGCCCGTAAAGTATTGGATATCGGTGAACTCGTTGATACCGCCGCCCGCGGCGCTCGTATAATCTCCGACGTCATAGACCAGGCCGATCGCAACCACCGCGGCCACATACATGCCGGTGCCGTAGAAGAAGATGTTGCCCAGCGAGTTGTAGCCCATCTGCCCGCCGGTCATATCCCAGGTCAGTGCCACGATAATCATCAGCCACAATGTGGCGAGCTGTGTACGGAAATTCGGGAACAGGAACGGCGCAACCACAATGAAAACCAGGATCAAAATATACAAGATGACTTTATTTGTTTTCATCAACGGGCCGTTATTGCAAGCTCTGTCGCGCCCGCCGTTGTTGCACAAGGCGAACCATAAGAACCAGGAGCAGTAACAGCACGGCAACGGCCTGCTGATATCCGATACCGAAAATATGCGCGCCATATAGTTCGGCCACCCCAATGCCGAGGCCGGCGGCGATCACCCCAGGCAGATTGCCGAGCCCCGCCGCAGTAACGATGACAAAGGCCCGGATCGAATAAGAGATGCCGTAAAACGGCTGGATTAACCATACCATCACGATGATCGCGCCTGCGGCGCCGCAGATCGCTGAATTCAGTGAGAAAGTGAACGCGTACACCTTCTCCGTATCGATGCCGAGCACACGGGCTGCTCTGGCATCCTGTGCCGTGGCGCGTATGGCCTGTCCCATGCGGCTGATCTTCATGAATACGATCACCGCGGCAGCCAGCCCGACCGCCATCAACACCCCGATGAGTTTGGCGATGGGAACATCCACAAAATCATCGAAGAAATACAGGGTGTCGTACTCGAGTTGAACGCTCTGGGTATCGGACCCAAACAGCAGATTCATGATCTGGGCCATCATAATGGCCAGCCCGAAGGTGGCCAGCAGTGAGGTAAAAAGATCGCGTTCGATCACCCGTGAAATGACGAGTTTATAGATCACCCAGCCCAGGCCCCAGAGCACGATGAATGCAACGGGAACGCCGAGTAACGCCGGCACCCCCTGCTTCTCCAGCCACCAGGCGACGTAGCCCCCGGCGATCACAAAATCCCCCTGGGCCAGGTTTTTCACGTTCATCACCCCCCACACCAGGGCCAGGCCGTAGGCCGCCAGTGCGAACAGCGCGCCGATCATCACCCCATCGAGGATGATCTTGACATTGACGACGGGGAATTCGAACAGCAGGGAGAGGTTGCCCAGTATTTGATCCACGCGATTAGAACCCCTTCAGCTAGCGTGCTGGGAAGAAGTTAAGGCCGTGGTGATTACGGGCCGGGACCGGGCGCCCGACGGCGCCCGGAATCTGCACTACCGTATCTACTACGGCTTGCGCGGCCAGTTCAGTTTGTGCGATGCAAAGTCGGACGGCGCCACCACATTGTATTCGCCGTTCTGAATCTGGCGCAACACCATTGGCTTGGCGATGTTATTGCCCGCGGCGGAAAACCTGATCTGTCCGTAGAATGTCGCTAAATCGGTGGCGGCGATCGCATCACGAACGGCCTCCTTATCCAGCGAACCGGCGCGCTCGAACGCATCCTTGAACACATACACTGCCGCCGAAGCTTGCGCCGTCTGGTACGGCACCTTTTTTTCCGCGTACTCGGAATAAGCGGCCTTGAATTCCTGTTCGTAGTTGCTCGCCGACCCAAACAACGGATCTTCATAAGTCAGGGTCTCCGCCCACTGGGTCGAGCACAGGAAATCGTTGGCGGCGGCGCCAAAGTTGCCGACGACATCGGCCGCTTCGCAGTGGGTAATGGCAATCATCGGCACGTCGATCTTCTGCTCGCCGATCTGCCTTACTGCCGTTGCCGCGCCCTTGGAGTGGCCACTGATGATGAGCAGATCCGGTTTCAACAACTTGACCTTGGTCAGGATCGCGCTCATGTCAGCCAGATCGCGCGGCAGTTTTTCGTCAATCACTACTTGCATGCCGGCTCTGGCCGCATCCTCAGAAACGCCGGCCCGGATATCCAGCGAGAACGGATCGTTTTCAACCGCGATGGCCACTTTGACTGACGACGGGTCCTTGCCGGCTTCTTTGGCTTTCTCTGCGGCCAGAGCAACAGCCGAGGCAAGATATTGCTCAGAGGTCGACAGCACCGCGAATATGTATTTGTAGCCCTTGTTGAACAAAGAACGCGAAGCGCCTTCCGCCTCGACCATGGGGATCTGGTATTTTTCCGTCACCGGCGCAATCGCCTTGGTCATTCCGGACGAATAGGGACCAAGCATGTATTGCACCTTATCCTGATTCACCAGCCGCTCGGTCAGGGTCGCCGCCCGGTCTCCCTTGGACTCGTCGTCGTAGTAGATAACCTTGAAGTTGTAGCACTTGTCGCCGACCTTGACGCCGCCGGCATCCTTGATCTTGCTGATCGCGAATTCATAACCGTTTTTGGCATGGACGCCGTTGGTGGCGTATTTGCCGGTCAACGATATAGCGGAACCTATCGTTAAGTCCTCACACTCCATTGCGTTGGCAGATTGCGAAAACATCAGGAATGCACCGGTCAAGCACATCCCGAGAGCGGGTAAAGTCTTCATCCCATTATCTCCTCCAGTGGATTGGTTTTTGGGGTCGACGCAACATCGACATTTCTTGACGGTGGCAATTATAAACCGATTTTCGGAGGTATCTATTAAAATCGACCTTGCACAGCCCATGGTTCCGGCGTGGATATTGGTAACGCCCTATATTCATTGCCATTTTTAGGCTTATCAGCGCTGGCGTGACCTATGCACTTGGCCACGATTGCCCGCAGATGCATCAATAATATCAAGGCACTCTTCATTTCAATGCCGCATACGAGCGAACTCGAGCAGTAACCAGACGGTTTATGCCTTTGGGGTTACGCGAAATTTACTAATTCGCCATGGAGGCCCTGAAAATCCAGCAAATGCCGTCGATACTTGCGACCGGTTCTATGCTCGGTATGTGCTGGTACTCTATCAAGTTGATATTGGCGGATGCAGCGAACCGAGAAGCCACCAGCCGCTAGGCGCGCGACCGCGGAACTAGCGGTGGCTAACTCGAGCGAGCGCAACAACGGGGATGGCCGCTTATTGGCTCGCCCGAACGGAGCCCATCGAATCGGCCAATGCGGCGTTGCCTACACGGATGTAGGTAATGAGCGAGAGCAGGGACGCGGTAGCGTTACCGCCCTTGGCAAGGACTGGGCCATTGCCGGCGGGCGGCGCCTTGCCTTGGCCGATTGGGTGGGCTCTGCATCCGTCAATATTAGCTTGATTGAGTACTAGGCGTCGAGAGAATCCAACGCCTTCTGAAAACGGTTAGCGTGGGACCGCTCCGCCTTGGCCAGGGTTTCAAACCAATCGGCAATTTCGTCAAAGCCTTCTTCGCGCGCCGATTTGGCCATGCCCGTATACATATCGGTGTATTCGTGCGTTTCACCCGCGATGGCGGCTTTAAGATTTTTCGACGTATCGCCAATGGGTAATCCCGTTGCGGGATCGCCGACTGCCTCTAAATATTCCAGGCGGCCGTGAGCATGGCCGGTTTCGCCCTCGGCAGTCGATCGAAACACCGCAGAAACGTCATTGTAACCTTCGACATCAGCCTTGGCTGCAAAATACAGGTAGCGGCGATTGGCTTGCGATTCGCCGGCGAAAGCGTCTTTAAGATTCTTTCAGTCTTACTATCCTTCAATGCCGTGGTGTAGCTCCGAATATTTGTGGTTAACGTGAGATGCGTTACTATACGCCTCGTAGAGTGATTTAGACTAATTCTAAATCGAGTACAAACTCTCTGTCAACCAAACGTCCGGCAGTTCCGGTGGGACACGCACGAACCGTAATAGGCGTCGCCGGGCGCTGACCGATCGTCATCATTATGCCTAAAAAATCCCAAACGCAACTCCCCAACTTCGAAGCAGCGCTGGCCGAACTGGAACGGATAGTGGAACGGATGGAAACGGGCGATCAGCCGCTTGAAGCCTCTCTTAAAGACTTCGAGCGCGGCATGGAATTAACCCGCAGTTGTCACGATGGATTAAAAACCGCTGAACAGCGTATCGAAAAATTGGTGCAAAAGCATGGTCAACTGCTCGTCGAACCATTTGCAGCAGACGACTCCGACGATTGAGCAACGCTGGCCCCGTCCGATTATTCCTGAAACTGAACTGGGTATTCGGTACGGAGACCAAGTAGTTCAAAATAGACTTGATTCGCTGCAAATACTGAGAAAATACTAAATCCTTGATCCGCCTTCATGAAATATCCGGGCTAGAAATCGTGTGGCGCGGCTATCGGGAGCGCGTCGAACTGACTCTGCACAATCAGCTGCCATTACCGACTGAAGAACCGGCACGGCTGCATGAGGCGATGCGTTATGTCTGTCTCGGCGGCGGCAAGCGCCTGCGTGCGATGTTGGTATACGGCACCGGCGCCGCACTCGGTGCGGATGCCTCGAGCCTGGATGCCCCAGCATGCGCGGTCGAATTGGTCCACGCTTATTCCCTAGTGCACGACGATCTCCCGGCGATGGATGACGACGACCTCCGTCGCGGCCGCCCGACCTGCCATCGCGCCTACGATGAAGCCACCGCGGTCCTCGTTGGCGACGGCTTACAAACACTTGCGTTCGAGGTCTTGGCAAAAGCGCCAATGCCGGGTATCGACGCGCCTCGCCGCGCCGCAATGCTGACACGATTGGCCGAGGCCAGCGGCTCGCGCGGCATGGTCGGCGGTCAAGCCCTTGATCTCGCCGCCGCGGGACAGCAACTCGGCATTGACGACCTGCAACACATGCATTTGAAGAAAACCGGCGCATTGATCCGGGCATCGGTCGCATTAGGCGCCTTTGGGGCAGCTACTGTAACGCCGGAAACCCTGGCATCGCTGGATAATTATGCGCGTTGCATTGGTCTCGCGTTTCAAGTCGTCGACGATATACTCGACGAGGAAGGGGAAACCGAATTACTCGGAAAAATGAGTGGCGCAGACCGTGCTTTAAACAAGTCCACCTATCCGGCCGCGCTTGGATTGGACGGTGCCCGAGCCACGGCCCATGATCTGCATCGCCAAGCATTACAAAGCTTGCAACAAATCGACGGCGACACCGCCGAACTCAGCGCGTTGGCGAACTTTATTGTCGAGCGCAACCATTGAACGCGCTTCCATTTCCGCGCCCGTGACCGTGACCGTGACCGCGACCGCGACAGCGGAAATGCGAACTTCACCACTAACCACGCCATAAACCCTATGAATACGGGGGTTTACGAGTCCTATCCTACGCATTCGCTTGCCGACGTCGCGGATTCTGCATACACTGAGCGCTTACGGAAACGGACGACGATCGATTAACCCTATGACGATAAACCCCCATCTGAGTCCTGTTGTGCCGATCATTGCTGATGTACAAGGCAGCGCCGATTCGCGGAATATTGCGATTGACAAGGTCGGCATTAAGAGCATTCGGCACCCAGTTCGGGTGCGCGACCGCAGCGCCGGCGAGCAACATACGATCGCGATGTTCAATATGTATGTCGAATTGCCTCATGATTTCAAAGGCACCCACATGTCGCGCTTCGTCGAAATACTCAACCAGCGCGAGGGGGAGATTTCCGTGCAGTCGTTCCGCAGTATGATCCGGGAAATGACGGATCGCCTCGAGGCTGAAAAAGGCCAGATCGAGATGAGCTTCCCCTACTTCGTCAACAAAAAAGCACCCGTGACCAGGGTGGAAAGTGTCATCGATTATCAAGTCACGTTGACTGGGGAAATTGACGGCAATTTGCAAAAGATGGCCACCACCGTCGTGGTGCCGGTGACGAGTCTGTGCCCGTGTTCGAAACAAATATCCGACTACGGCGCCCACAACCAGCGTTCCCACGTAACCGTTACGGTACACACCAACGCGTTCGTCTGGATTGAGGAACTGATCGAAGTCGTTGAGCAGGAAGCCAGCTGCGAACTGTTTGGATTACTGAAGCGACCTGACGAAAAATACGTCACCGAACGTGCCTATGACAATCCTAAGTTCGTAGAGGATATGGTTCGGGACGTGGCGGCGCGACTCAACAACGACGACCGGATCGAGGCCTATACCGTGGAGTCAGAAAATTTCGAGTCCATTCACAATCATTCGGCGTACGCCCAGGTTACACGCGACAAGAATGCCGAGTAGCCATTAATTCGGCAGCGACACACCGACGTACTAGCCACGCACTAAATTAGGAACCTCTGAATAAGTCTGGGCGAATTAATTTGAGATTCAAAATGATCGAGATCAAGGCGTGGAACGCGCGTAATAGCAGGGCTATTGCGAAGTTTCACAAAGCTTCCGCTCCTGCTCACGCCCCTCACCTACATCCATGTAGGCGACGCAGAGATTGATTATTTTGGGTTCAAATTGATCGGTCATGACTTACTCAGAGGTTCCCTAATTAGTATCGTTTAATTAAATCGAGCTGATTGCCACGCCGCTCCATATCGAAGTTATTCAGAAATGAGGTTCCGAGCAGCGGCACGTCCGGATAACTGCCCAGGACCACCCCTGCTGGTACATTGCGCACGGTCAATTGACCAATAGATACGGACTTCAGTCGAATCATCATCATCGGTGCGGTACCGCTCGCAGTAATCGCCATGCCGGGTATACCATCGGAAAGATCGATACCCAGCGCGCGCGCAGTGTCTTCGCTGAGAGCCACAGTACTGGCCCCAGTGTCCACCAAGAAGCGCACCGGAACGCCGTTGATGGTACCGTCGGCCTGAAACATTCCACCGGGCCCAACCCACAATGTCACACGGTCCGACCCACCACCAGCCACGCCACCGTCGTCACCGATTGGCGCAACGAAATCCCCGTAGTGCAGCGTCGCGGTCACACCGTCAATATCGATCACGGCTTCATTAGTGTCCGCAGTCACCAGCCTCACTCCCTCCGGGCTGGATTCGCCGACCCGCAATACGCGCCGCTTACCGGCAATTCGCAATACGGCTTTATTCTCGCCGAGTGCCAGTAACGCAACATCGGCTGGCGTCACCGCCGCCTGCGCCGCTGCAAGCACCCCGACACACAACAGCACCGGCCCAAGCGTAGCGCGAATCGCATTTGCGCAGAATTTAAATGTCACCCTAAGGGTCGCTCCGTGTGCCGAAAATTTCTGGGAGTTCCGGAACAATCGCTATGCACGCAAACCCCATTGCAGAGCGACGACCTAAACTGCCATAGTTGTCAATAAATTCGTATTGGTATTCGTTATAAGACAGTAATCACCCATTATGACATTACGTATCGGCATCGATCTGGGCGGCACTAAAATTGAAGGTATCGTCATCGACGATCAGCGCCACATCCTGTCCCGTCAGCGCCACCCAACCCCTGCCCAACAAGGCTATGAGGCTATTCTAACAACGATTTGTGATCTCGTCGCCGAGTTTGAAAACGGAACCGGCCAGACCTGCTACATTGGCTTAGGGACACCGGGTTCGATAGCACCCGATACTGGCTTGTTGCGAAATTCCAACACCACCTGCCTCAACGGCCAACCTATTAAGGCCGATTTGGAACGCCATTTAGGACGCACCGTGCACGTCGAAAACGACGCAAATTGTTTTGCGCTGTCCGAGGCTCGCCACGGAGCGGCTACCGGACACGCGGTCGTTTTTGGCGTCATTATGGGAACGGGTATCGGCGGCGGCATTACGGTCGACCGCGAGCTACTGACCGGGCGCCATCGTATTGCCGGCGAATGGGGTCACAATGTGTTGGAAGCGGACGGCCCGCTTTGTTACTGTGGAAAACGCGGATGCGTCGAAACGTTATTATCCGGCCCCGGATTAACACGCGCCTACGCTGCCGCTGGCGGGGGCATAGGGGTGAGCGCCGCCACCATAGCGCGCCGGTCCGACAAGGGAGAACCGATTGCGACGCAAACTATGCATGCATTTCTTGATCGTTTTGGTAAAGCACTGGCCGGCGTGGTAAATATTCTTGACCCGGATGCTATTGTTCTCGGTGGGGGACTATCAAATATCGACCGTTTGTACTGCGACGGCGCGGAATATACTAGCCGGTATGTGTTTCACGACCGATTTACGACACCGATACTGCGAAACAAACACGGCGACAGTTCGGGCGTCTTGGGCGCGGCCGAGTTGTGGCCCGTAACCGCGGTTGCGGAGAACTTGCACAACGTCTAATCTCCGCCACCGTGTCCAGCGATTACCTGAACGTAATATGCACGCGGTTGACCACGCCACCGTCGTCGATCCTGGCGGTGGGCGTCCGCGATGCCCACCTGGCCGCACCGGCTGCCGATAAATCGCTGCCGATCGAGGCGGTTCAAATCAGTACCTCACTAGAGCCTTTGGCCGACTTGGGGCGCTACGACGTGGCCATCGTCGCCGAAACCTTGGAGCACATTGACCGCTCGCTTGGCGCCGCGCTTATTGCGCGCCTGCGCGACGTATTGAGTCGGCGCTTATACATTGTGGTCGACGTGTCCGGTACCAAAACGACGCATTGGACCGCACCGGAACTCTTGGCTTTTGGTCTGACCGTCGATGAACCGAGCACGGACGACTCGCGGCCGTGGCGACTATTCAGCTATGAGGTTAGCCAATACAAACTAACCCCCGAATGGCTCAATACCAAAAACTGGGCGAATCCGGATCAATGGGAAAAAACACGTTGGTGACGTCTCCACGCGAACCCTAATATTTCACCGAGGGATCAGCCAATCCCACCGCGTTGTGGGAACCCCGCTGGCGGTGCCTGGTGGCAATGATGTCGGCGTAGCCACTCCCAATCCGGGCCTTCCCAACCCACGTCAGAAAAATCAATACGATGGCAAACATCAAACACGACGCCTTCCTCTTCCAACAACGTGCGTTGCCGAGGGCACGCACCACCTTGCCGCCGATCACTGACCTCGCCGCGACTATTGATGACCCGCTGCCATGGAATCGTCAATTCGTTCGGTGTTGCCGCCAACGCATAACCGACGACCCGCGCTGAACAGCCCCCCACGATTGTCGCTATCTGCCCATAAGTGGCGACATACCCGGGTGGAATCTGTGCGATGACCGAATAGATTCGCTCGTACAACGACGGCGCCGAAACAACTGGATCGTCAGATCGCGATGCCATCTTCACTCACCGGTGGATCGGCCGGAATTGCCAGGCGAGACACCTGATCAGTCATCCAACATCGCTCACATTCGGCACATTGCTGCTGCGACAAAACGAAGACGTAACCGGCCTTAGTCCCATCGCGTGCGGCGATGAGCACTGGGACATATGCATTGTGGCCGTGAAACTTCGTGTCGCCGTAAGACGCAGCAACATGATTTAACATCGGGCGATACACGGGATTTTTCACCATACGGCCAAATTTTTCCAGTGGCCCGGTGACGCGACGATTATTGGGCGAGGCAAAACGAAACGTGACTTCGATGCCTGCGTCAGCATAGGGCACATCGTTACTGGCCAGCGCCTGTAACTGAATGCGCACCACCGCCGCCGGTGCCAACGACGAGTTTGGGCGCAGCTCGGAATCCATTGCGTCGTGCTCGACCGATAAAGCCACAGCCGGGCCCCAAAGGGCCACCATTACAATGATGCGCGCCAACGTCCGGGTAGCGTCGCTGGCGCCATTTCTCGTTGGCACACCCAACATCGCTAATTCCGCGCACACGGATCAAGTGTTGTGGACGATTTGTGCTCGCGCATCATCTCACCGCTGTCACCGTCATACCAAAGCTCGATGTACGGTTTATTCGTCGCACTGGACCGGAAATCGGTCATACGCACCACAAGATACGGAATCGTGTCGATCAGCTTCCAACCAAATGATTTATCCCACAGCAAGTCGCAATCATACGTTTGTTTGGTGAATTGCCGCGCCTGCTCGATCAAAAACGCATGATACTTTATTTTGGTATGTACCCGGTAACTCTTCACCGCAATGGCATTGGCGGAACCCGTGTGCCCCATGGTCTGCATCTCGGCGTCGGTCAGCTTTTTCCGCGAACCGCGCACAGTAATGATCAACTGCGCGTGCTCGTCATCGATCTCCCCGAACAGCGGAGTGGACGTTTTAAATCGTGAGTCGCGCAGCGAGTAACGGGGGCTACAAACCACGTCGCCCTCACAGTGGACGGGACTGTTGACGATCAACATTCCGGTTTTCCGCAAATCGGCGCGTTGGAAAGAATCCTTTGGACTGGGAACACGCTCAACTACGCCACAACTCGCAACCGATAGAGTGAGTACAATCAGCCATGCAATGTTTCGCACCGATATTCCCTCCGCTATCCGCACCCCACACGGCGCCGCAGTCCGCCAGTCTTTCTTAATATGCGGCGGATTGAATATGATTCTATGAAGGCGGCTTCCACAATTCACACATACTAACCCGGATATTTCAAGAAGGCGGGCCATGTACCAAAACTCTTCTCAATATGTAAACTGGTTACCCCATTTTTTAAGGTACTGGGCCGCAGTACGGTCTGCCCTGTTCGGATTCAGGACAAATCGAGCATCGTATTCGGCGCCCGCATCGGTGGTTTTGTGGCAGGAATGGCATTGATTCCAGTTTTCAAATATCGCCACATCCGCATCACTACCCCACGCGGCCATTCGCCGACCCAGAATGGTTCGTGCTCGGAAATTGTTCGGGCGACACGATTAGCATTTTCCTAATCGAATTGAATCACGAAAATAATCAATAAAATAGGTCGTGTATTTCTAGCGATTTAGTAACAACGCGCTGTAAAACCGCGTTCCCACCACTGCTCCGTGGCCCGGCCGAACATGATATAAAGAGCAATTGCTATTGATACCTCTTGATCACATTTTGATAACAATAAATAACAATGCGCACTTCAAAATTTCTGCTGGCAACCGTGAAACAGGATCCAGCCGATGTAGAGATTGTCAGTCATCGCCTCATGATTCGGGCGGGCATGGTGAGACAGGTCGCCGCGGGTATATACAATTGGTTGCCGATGGGTTATCGCGCATTGCGCAAAGTAGAAAGTATTGTTCGCGAGGAAATGGATAGTGCTGGAGCACAAGAAATGCTGATGCCGAGCGTACAGCCCGCGGAACTCTGGCGCGAGTCGGGGCGCTGGGACGACTTCGGTCCGGAACTGTTGCGCTTCAAGGATCGTCACGATCGCGAGTTTTGTCTCGGTCCTACCCACGAAGAAGTCATTACCAGCTTGGTTCGTAATGAGGTACGCAGTTATCGCCAACTACCGGCAAATTTTTATCAGATTCAATGGAAGTTCCGGGATGAAATTCGTCCCCGCTTCGGCGTCATGCGTGGCCGCGAATTCCTCATGAAAGACGCATATTCGTTCGACGTGAGCGCGACCCATATGGAACAGTCTTATCGACTGATGTATTCGGCGTACGAGCGAATTTTCGAGCGCCTCGGCCTTGAGTCACGGGCGGTCGACGCCGATTCCGGCGCTATCGGCGGCAGCATCTCCCATGAATTTCACGTGCTGGCGGATTCCGGCGAGGACGCGATCGCGATTTGTGCCGACTGCGGATACGCAGCGAATGTGGAAATGGTACCAACCTCGGCGCCGGCCGCTGCGCGTAACGAGCCCGGGGAGGTCATGCGGGCGGTCGACACACCGGGCCAGAATACCATCGACGCCGTATGCGAATTCCTTAGTGTTGCACCGCAGCACACCGTCAAAACCTTAATCGTCGCGGGCAATGTATCGCCAGTGGCACTATTGCTACGCGGTGATCACGAACTAAATCCGCTCAAAGCCCAAAAGATCCCAGAGGTCAAATTGCCACTCGAGTTTGCGAGTCCGGATACGATTCGCCAAATCACCGGCACCGATCCCGGTTGTATCGGCCCAGTCGATCTCGATATACCGATCGTCGCGGACTACAGTGCGGCACAGGCCGCAGATTTTGTTTGCGGCGCAAACCGACCGGGCCAACACTTGCAAGGCGTGAATTGGGGCCGTGACCTCCCCGAGCCTGCGGTAGCGGATCTGCGCAAAGCCGTTGCGGGTGATCAGTGCCCGGATTTACCCGGCGCGAGTCTGACCATTCGCCGTGGTATCGAAGTAGGTCACGTGTTTCAGCTCGGCACCAAATACAGCGAATCGATGGGCGCGACCTGCCTCGATGAAAACGGCAAAAGCGTTGTAATGCACATGGGTTGTTACGGTATCGGTGTATCACGAATCGTCGCCGCTGCGATCGAACAAAACCACGATGATAATGGCATCATCTGGCCCGACAACATCGCTCCGTTTAACGTTTGCATCGTACCGATTGGTCTGAATAAATCTGCCGCTGTCGCCGATGCCGTTGAGCGAGTCTACACAGATCTCTCCGATGCCGGCTTCGACGTGCTGCTCGACGACCGCAACGAACGTCCCGGAGTGATGTTCGCGGAAATGGATTTAATCGGAATCCCGCACCGAATCGTGATTGGTGAACGCGGCCTCAAGCGAGGCATCGTCGAATATCGCCACCGCCGCGATACCGATAACCAAGACATACCGCTGGATACGTTAATCGATACCCTGGCGGAACTGCGGTCTAATGGCTAAACCTCTCCCACAATGGGCACAATTGTTGCTGGGTTTATGCTGTGCACTCAGCGCCGGCCCACTCACGGCGGCGGAGCGCCTGCCCGACCCACAGTTGCGCTTGGCAATGACACAAGCGGTGTTTGACGCCCAAAGCTTTCCGAACGGCGGTGCGGCTTCGGCTTGGTTGACAGAGATGTCAAAACGGCTAGAAAGGCGTCTGCCCGACCCGTTTTACCGAACAGAGCTACTGCGATTAGTGCACACCGAGGCGACCCGCGCACAGTTGGAACCCGAGTTAGTACTCGCACTCATCCAGGTAGAAAGTGCGTTTGATCGTTTCGCGATCTCTAATCGCGGGGCTCGTGGACTCATGCAGGTAATGCCGTTTTGGACGGACACAATCGGCCGGCCCGACGACGACCTGTTCCATCCGGAAACGAATTTGCGCTACGGCTGCGCCATCCTCCGCTACTATCTCGATCGTAGCAAAGGCAATCTGAGTAATGCATTGGCGAGATACAACGGCAGTCTTGGGACCTTTGAGTACGCGGATAAGGTATATCTGATCCTACGAACCGGCTGGCAATAGCATGGATCGCCACACCGGGATTTCTCTCAGATCATGGGCAATCGTTCGGGAAGTTCAGTAATCGCGTTACCGTATTGAGAAATTCAGGGGCGACGGTGCATCGCTGACCGTACGTCGCACCACCGTCACGCGTGCTGCATCAGGCCCTTGCCAAAGCCAACGCTCGAATCGATCGATTGCATCTGCCGGCCCGCATGCCAACACTTCGACATCGCCATCGGCAAGGTTTCGCACCCAACCGGTGATTGCCAATCGCTGCGCCGCGCGCTGCGTGGCCCAACGATAACTGACCCCCTGCACCCGGCCCTGGATACGAAACGATATGGAGGTAGCCACAAATAATAGATTCAAAAGTGTTTACGTATTTTCCGACGCGATTTCGGGGCTCGCCACGTCGGCACTATCCACTTCACCGCACGCCGCTGCCAATTCCGCGCCCGTGAGAATAATCAACCACGACAAATATACCCAGATCAAAAATACAGGCATCGCAGCCAGTGCGCCATATATCGCCTCGTAGTTGCTAAAAGTCAAAATATAATAGGCGAATCCGCGTTTGATGAGCTCAAATACAAACGAGGCCATCACCGCACCCACTAAGGCGTCGCGAAACCGTACCGATTGATTCGGCACCGCTAAATACAGCAATAAAAATGCACAAAAACCAAACACAAAAGGCAATATTGCAAGCACCACTGACCTCGCGCCCGACAATACCGGCTGCCCGTCCACAAGCGGCAACGACATCACATAGGAGGTAATGGAAAGGCTTGCCCCAATCAGCAGTGGCCCTAACGAAATAACCGTCCAATACACCACGATGCGCTGCATCACCGCGCGACCCCGGCGAACCCGCCAGATGTCATTAAATGCGTATTCAATTGTCGCCAACAACGCGATTGCCGTAGCCACGATAAATACCAGGCCAAACACAGTTAGTTTGCCCGCCTGTGCAACGAATCCGGACACGCTGGCCCGAATCGTCTCCCCCGCCGCCGGCACAAAGTTGCCGTAAACAAACTCTTCCAAGCTATGAAACCAACCTTCAAACACCGGAAATGTTGAGAGCATGGAGAACACCACGATGAGCAGCGGCACCAAAGCCAAAACCGT
>CAXMMZ010000196.1:0-5702 GCA_964194565.1 Arenicellales bacterium | reverse complement strand
GAAGTTACTGCCGACTAAAGCATATTTACGTTACAATAAGTTAGGGGTGCATGTTACGGATATTCGTTAACTGTGCGTTAGCGACAACTGGGGTGCACCTGAGCACCCACCGTAGCTGGCTGGCAAACCCATGGTATCGGGTTCCCGGGATACGGTGATACCGTGGCAGGGACGGGAGACAAAATTGAAGAATCAACGAGTTATTAAGCGTACTTTGATTCGTTTCTGGGGAGCGATTCTATGTGCCGCCGTGTCCGCGAATGTCTTCGCGTTGTCAATGGGCGACGTGCGAGTGCAGTCGTTTTTAAGCCAACGTTTGGTATTACAGATTCCTCTCGGCAATGTCGATCCGTCCATCGCCGAACGGCTCGAGATTCGGCTCGCATCGAAAAAAGCGTTTGACGAATTCGGCTATGAGCGCTCGCCGTTATTGAGCGAGTTGGATTTCGAAATCGACATCGCTCAATCGGGCGAGGTCGTCATCAACGTCACTAGTTCGTCTGTTATCAACGAACCGTATATCGCGTTTCTGTTGGAACTGCGCACGCCGACCTCGCGCATAATCAAGGGTTTCGCCGTGTTATTGAGTCCGAGCGCTTACGAACTCCAACTCGCGAAGCGCTTTGAACCCGACGCGGAATCGATCATCGCCGCCACCGACGAAGGCAGTGGTGCGAGTACGACACAGTCCGCGCCGCTCGAGGAGCCTACCGATACAATCGCCCCCTCAGCGTCAGCGACGCTATCCGCAACGGGTGCTGCTACCGTATCCGCGGGTGCGGGGGGAACGACGACGCAAATCGCCCCGGGGTCACCGTCCCGTTACGGGCCAGTGGGGCGCGGCGAATCGGTGTCACTCATTGTCAATAAGTTGGCGCTACCGGTTTCGATGTCACAAGCCGTCTGGGGGTTATACACGGCAAACGCTGAAGCCTTTTATGATAGCAACGTCAATAACCTGCGGACAGGGGTGTTTCTCGACGTCCCGGCAGCCGAAACGTTGCGACAAACCTCGGAACAAGACGCTCGCGCGGCGCTGCGAGAACAAACCCAAGACTGGAAACAACAGCAGGCCGCGGCGAGCTCCGCATTATCTACTGCCGTCACCTCCACAGCGGCTACCGCCACGACAACGACCGCTGTAGCCGAAACGAAGCCAGAGCCCGAGTTTGAGCTGCGTCTCGAGGCACCCGCCGCCGACACCGAGATCGACAGCGAACTCGAGCAGTTGTTGCCGCTGGATCTCGCCATGAGAGCCGAAGTCATGACCGTTGACCCGGCACTGGCCGGGGTATCGGACGGACAAACCGCGGGTAGCGCGATCAGTACGGACGGCAATGTCGCGGCCACATCCGAGACCACAGCTAGCAAGGATGCTGGACGAGGTCAGATCGGTGCCGTCGTCAGCGACGCGATTTCAGCCGAGCTTGAGCAATTGCGCCAAATGGTCGCCGACTTGAACGATGACTTGGGTGCAAGCGACGACGAGGTCACGCGACTTCGCGAGCAACTACAACGCCGCCCCGAGGTGGCGCCGATCACATCGACACCGATGACGTTGAGCAGCTTGACAGACCCCGATTTCTGGCGCGCTAAGGAAACCCAGTTTTGGTTATTTATCGGATTGTTTATGCTGTTTCTGGGTGTGATTGTGGGCTGGTTTGGGGCCCATCGGCGCAGCCAGGATTACAACTATTTCGACCGAGCCACCGATATCTCCGACCCACCGATGGCCGATCCGTCGCTACGGGGCGCACCGCTGTGGCCAGGAGCCGGGTCTGCACCAACCGGGACGATCAACCATACGAAGACCTCCAGCGCAGAACTTGAAGCGATGGTCATGGAGGCAGAGCGTGCTTTCCAAGACGAGGTTTCAGACACTCCCGACCGTCCTGCAGGTGCGCCGGTTGACTCCCGGCCGGCGACGTTCGCGCACCGCGAGGCTGACGAAAGCAAACTGAGTAAAACTGGCAGCGGCACAGATTTGGATCAAAAAACCGCGGAATTTACCATCGACGAGACCGAACTCGTAGACGATCTCGAGTCAGTCAGCGATACGTTAGCGGATTCCAACGCCGATGACAGCGACGACATTCCCGCTCCGGCTCGAATTGGTACCGAGTTTGTGTTTGGCGAAATTCGCGATTCGGAGATCGCAACCGAGGTAAACGAATCCAGTGAAGACACGCTGCTGTCGGTGGTGGATAGTTATATCGAAGATGAAGAGCTCGAGAATGCCCGCGATTTGCTGCTGCGTTTAGTGGACAAATTTCCGAATTCCAACGACTACCGTACCCGCCTATTAAAATTGTTGTATACGATGCAGGATGCAGACATGTTTCTGGAACACGCCCAATTGGCCCAGATGTCGATGTACGATCCGGATGGCAGCGAATGGGAGAAAATCCGTCCGCTCGGGGCAGAACTCTTGCCGGAAAACGACTTGTTTGCACCCTCTGATGAGTCGTCCTCATTCGCGCTGTAATCTTCGGTGTCGGGTTGGTTATTGACGCAGGTGACTAGTCGCTTGGTGGTGTAACGACGAAATTAACCTGCGTACCGCGCTCGGATTGGCGATCCTCGGGATTAAACAGAATTCGCACCTTTCGGGTCTCGTCGCGAACCGATAAGTCGAAAATTTTTCCCAAGTCATCATTATGCACATGTACACGAATGTGATATTCCCCTTTTTCATCGGTCGTCGTATTGGCGATCGCCTCATTATCATCGATCGATAACGTCACTGGCTCATCCGCCAACACTCGGTCGTCGGTGTCCTGTACCGTCCCGAACACCGTAAACCGATGATCTGCCTCATGGGTTGCGCTGGCCGGAATTGCCAGCAGCAATAACCCAGCACAACCGACAACAATGACCAACGCGTGACGAATGTTTCTACTCTTCATCATTCCCACCGACTCCTAATATAGCTCTGTATCGAGAATTTATCCCACAACAATCAGCCCGCAACACGGCCCCGGGTATTCACGTAACGCAGATCTGTGCATTCGTTGGCACGTGAATCTCGTCGGCGGCACTCCTATAATAATAGCGGAGATTTTCGATCCCGAGAGTACTTTGCACGACTGTGATTTTGTTCCTGAGCAAAACGAAAATGCGCGCCAATTGGGCTGAAATTCGGAATACGGCATTAAATCAGCTATTCTGAACCGGATTCGAAACATCAATTTACCGCCAGTCCAACAATCGAAACAAAATACTAGTCGACGCCATGCTTAGCTTCCTATCTGTTCCGAGGAAGACCGGAATCTTTCTGCTCGTAATTGTTACGCTAGTGGCGATCGTAGGTATCGGTGGAACCTTCGGAATCGGCCGACAGGTCAAGTCCAACGCAATCGAAAGCTGGAATCGGCAAGCCCGATTGGATGCAACGGTGGCCACGGTAGCGGCCGAATCATGGATCACCCAGGCCGAAACCACGGTGAGGGGGATGGCTGTCGCGTTTCGACGACCCGAGCCAATTTCCAATGATGAATTTCTTGATTTGGTATTCGATGCCGAAGAGTGGAATCCGGACTTTTCGTTGAATTCAGTTGCCTACGCCTGGCGTGTTGCACGATCCGATCGTACCCAGGCGGAAACCGATTTGGGCGGACCTATTGTGATTGTCGGCGCCCCACACCAGCAAGCACCCGACAGCTATGAGAGCTTCCCGGTCGCTTTTAGCTCCGACGACCGAGGCGGAATGGCGCCACGTCACGATCTGATGACGAACCCCAATTGGAATACTGTAGTAACTACGGCATTTCGAGTTCCAAACCAAGTGATCATGGGTCCGATCTATCCCGACCCCAAACATCGATTGCGAACTTTAGTGGGACTGCGCGTCCAAAATGGCAACACGGACGGGGTTCTGGTCGGCGAAGTCGACATTTCACAACTCATCGAATTCCTGGTGTCTACCCAAACGCCTCCCGGGATCGAGCTACGCATCGCCGAACGCAGCAACGACGCCAGCGCATCGACGGAGTTGCGCCCCATCTTTGGATCCCTTACTCCGGGACCGGGAGTATTGACTACGATACCGGTACGCATTACGAAAGGACAAGCCCGATGGAATTTTTACTGGGATGTATTGCCTGATTATCTTGGTGGACCCCCTACCGCTATCGCCGTAACTATTCAGGTCGGCGGATTGCTGCTTACGGTGTTAGCGATTGCAGTCATCGGCTTCCTGTCATACCAAAACACCGCGATTCGCAGGAAGGTTGAAGAGCGAACGGCTTCGCTGCGAGAAATGAAAGAAAAAGCCGAGTCAGCCAGTCGGGCGAAGTCGGAATTTCTTTCTTCGATGAGCCACGAATTACGCACGCCTATGAATTCGATTCTGGGATTCGGGCAACTGCTAGACAGCGACCCCACAGACCCCCTGACGGCAAAACAACAAAAATATGTTGATAATATGATGAGGGGCGGTAAGTACCTGCTGACTCTGATCGAGCAAATCCTGGAACTCAGTAAGATCGAAGCCGGGCAGATTCCTCGAGTGTTTGGCGTGGTCGATCCAGGCGCGGTGATTAATCAAAGCCTTACTCTCAATGCGGGCATGGCCGCGACCCAGAATATTCAGATCGTTAATCGAGCATCGGGTTCAAGCCTTCCACCATTATGGACCGACGCAAGCCGTGTCACGCAGATATTAGTCAATTTCCTAAACAATGCCATCAAATACAACCATGAGGGCGGCACCGTAGTAATCGATGCGATCGCAAAAGACAACGGCATGTTGCGCATTAGTGTGACCGATACCGGTGCGGGCATTCCCGAAGAAAAACAGGCCGAGCTCTTTCAACCGTTCAACCGCCTGGGCAGAGAGGCCGGATCTATTAGCGGCGCGGGTATAGGACTCGCCATCTCGCAACGAATCGTCGCTGCGATCGGCGGTCGCATTGGTTGCGATAGTGTGGTCGGCGAAGGCAGCACGTTTTGGCTGGAACTACCGGCTCGGTATGCACAAGATGATGCCATTCAAAGACTGACTTCATCGAATCCTGCGCCTGATGTGACGGGTCCGACCGGAATTTCCAACATTCGCCGAACGATTCTTTATATCGAGGATAACGCGGAAAGCATCCCCTTAATGAAACAAACTCTTGAGTTAATTCCGAATACAGAATTAATTATTTCGAGCAATGCCGAGCTGAGTCTCCAGCTAGCAAGAAAACATCACCCCGACCTGGTTCTTACCGACCTCAATCCGCCCGGAATAACGGGTCTGGAATCCTTAGCATTGCTAAAAGCGGATGACGCGACAAAACTCATACCCGTCATCGCAGTCATTGCGAATGGCACCGACCAGGATATTGAAAGGAGCATGAACGCAGGATTTCACGCCTATGTCACCAACCCTTCGGGACTAAAAGAAATCCAAGCCCTAATCGCCGAATATACCCGTTAGCTGCCCGGATATTTCACGAAGGCGGACCATGTACCAGACATCTACTCAATATTTGAATCGGTTGCCCTGTGTTTCGGGGTACGCGGCCTCCGCACAGATTGTCCTGTTCGGATTCAGGAAAAATCGGACGTCGTATTCGGCACGACTACTTAGCCCAATTTCCCCTGAACTCCGAACCCTTCATGAATTATCCGGGCTAGTCGCCCCAGATTCCTTCGACCTTGAGATCCGCTAATGTGGCCTCGATACTTTCGCGTAGTATCGAGACGAATTGATCTATCTG
>CAXMMZ010000195.1:0-3374 GCA_964194565.1 Arenicellales bacterium | reverse complement strand
TTGATGCTCCCAGGTCCACGCATGGGTTCGCTGATAGGAAGCAAAAGCGCCTACCGACGAAACCAGCGTTCCGGAGCGGCCGCTCGGTCGCAATCGCATATCGATTTCATACAGTAACCCCGCTGCGGTGCGGGTCGTCAGGACATGAATAATCCGTTGGGTAAGTCGTCCAAAATAATGTTCGTTACTGGTGCTCTCGTGGCCACCGAGCGTTACCCCGCCACCGAGAGTTCGGTCGCCTGTGCCGGGGCTTGTCGCGCAAGTTTCGTAGAGAAAAACCAGGTCCAAGTCGGAGTTGTACCCGAGTTCCAGGCTGCCGAGCTTGCCGTAGGCGACGAGTCCGAAGTCCGGTTCGGTGGGTTTGCCGGCCTGGTCACAGGAAGGAATCCCGTAGCGGGCCGTGAGACTACGCTTCGCGATATCGACACTGTTTACCAGTATCGCTTCGGCCAAACCCGATAGCTCGATGCTGACGTGCCACGCATCGAGGTTTTGCGCGCAGTCCGCGGCGGCGATTTGTAGTACGCCAGCGTGGTGCGCGTCACGCATTCGTTCCATCTGTTCTTCCAGGTCGGAGCTATCAACGGTTGCTACTGCGCCCGCGATCTGTTGGGTCGTAGCGGCGACCGTTGTCGGTTGGTAGCCGCTCAATGGATAGAGTAGTTCGTCCAGCAGTACCGGATGTTGGGCCACCCAAGTGCTAAGCCATGCGCTGGCGGAGCAAAGTTTGACGAGCTGTGTAAGCGCGAGCGGATTTTCAATCAACAATGCTAGGTAGGCTGAGCGCCGGCCGATAGACTGCACCACATTCACAATTCGGGTCAGCGTGTCGGCGTTATTGTCCACCGATAATGTCGCCTCGATGATGAGCGGCACTAAGCGATCAAGGCGATCGCGGCCGGTGTGAGATAGCGCGCGATAAACGCTGCCCGTACGCAACTGCGCGAGCAGCCGCGCCGCCTCTTCGGGTTGGGTATAGCCAAGCTCGCGCAATTGCCCGGCTCGCATCGCGGGCTCGCTTGCGCCCATCCAGATGTCCATAGCCACGGATTGCTCCGGCTTCTGAGCCGAAGCAGTGGCAAAGGTTCGATTGAACTGTCTGTGAATACCCTTCGTGTGCTTGGACAGCTCGGCGTAATACGCATCCCAAGTGTCAAATCGAAAGCAGTACGCGAGCCGCGCTCGCTCAAAATCCGTCGCCGGTAAGCGATGGGTCTGCCGATCATCGACCATCTGCAGGCAATGTTCCGTATCGCGTAAAAAGTCATAACCGCTTTTGAGCTGTTCCACGACCGACTCGGTCAGCATGCCGGCCTCGGTAACTTCGGCCAATGCTTCATAGAGGCGTGTTGTCTGCAGCTTGGGTTGGCGGCCGCCACGGATCAATTGATAGCTCTGTGCGATAAATTCCACCTCGCGAATACCGCCGCGGCCGAGCTTGATGTCATAGCCGAGTTCACTATTACGAAACTGTCGCTCGATCAATACTTTCATCGCCCGAATCGCTTCGAACGCGCCAAAATCCAGATATTTGCGATAAACAAATGGTTTCAACGATTGCAACAGTCTATAGCCCGCGTCGCGGTCGCCGGCGATGGGTCGGGCTTTGATCAATGCATACCGTTCCCAGTCACGGCCATGGGATTGGTAATAATGTTCCATGGCGTCGAAAGACAACGCCAACGGGCCGCTGTCGCCGTTTGGTCGCAGCCGCATATCGGTGCGAAAGACAAACCCGTCCCCGGTGGATGCGTCCAGTGTCGCTATGACGCGTCGTCCGAGGCGCGTAAAGAACTCGTGGTTGCTGTAGCGACCACTACTGGTGGCGCCGTCCTCCGAATAAGTAAAAATTAGATCGACATCGGACGAAAAATTGAGCTCGCATCCGCCTAATTTGCCGAGGCCCAATATCGACATCGCAATCGACTCACCGGAAGATTCGCTAAGTGGTGTGCCGAACGCAGCTGTCATCCATCGATAATGGTGATCGAGGGCACTATCGATACAGGCTTCGGCCAATGCAGAGGTCGATACCATGAGTTCCGCAAGATCACTCCAACCGGCTAATCGTCTCCATGCGATTCGAACCGCCTCGCGTTTTCGGCAACGACGCAGGCCCGCGTCGAGCGCGTCGGCGTCGACACTGCCGGCGACGGCGTTCGCAACGTGCGTCTTATGTTCGCCGTCGCGATAACAGCGCACAAGATCGCCGCTCTCCACCAATTCCAGCAACGCTTTAGGGTTGCGGATACTCCATGCCGCCACAAACTCGCTGCATGCCCACACGCGTGGTAGCGAGTCCAACCACTGTTGCGCATCGGCCGACTCAAGCAGCCGTATGTCCGGCGTCGATAGTGCCACAGCCAGTGACCCCAACCGATCGTTTACTTCACCGTGTAGTGGTTCCGGTAACCGCGTGAGTGCGGACGCGAGCCGGCCCTGATCGGAGGCCGAAAAAGGTAGTGAGGCGACGAGCGACATTGGTACTATTGTCATTCACTGCCGCACCGGAATCGATAGCAATGCGTCAATTAGTCGACAAATCATTGGAAAACTATGCCACTGCACATTCGAGTGCGCCGTCGCCGATTCTCCGGGAGCTGGAACAGCGAACCCACGCTGACTGTACCGACTCACAGATGCTGGTGGGTGCATTGGAAGGCGCGCTACTGCGGTTTATCGTGGGTATTAGTGCGGTCCGGCGCATCCTGGAGATCGGAACGTTTACGGGTTATTCAGCGCTTACGATGGCCGAGGCCCTGCCAGACGACGGCGAGATTATTACCTGCGACATCAACGAGGAGACGACGACACTGGCGCAGCAGTTTATTGACCGTAGCCCTCACAGTAAAAAAATCTCGATACGACTGGGCCCGGCACTGGATACGATGGCGACGCTCCGGGGGCCGTTCGATTTGATCTTTGTTGATGCTGACAAAGAGAACTATGTTGCGTATTACGAGGCCGCTCTGGAATTGCTGCGGGTCGGGGGGTTATTGGTGGCCGATAACGTGTTGTGGTCCGGCAAAGTGCTAGCGCCGGTTGAAGAAACTGACCACGCATTGGTAGCATTTAATGAGCGTGTCCAACAAGACGAGCGTGTTGAGAATGTGCTATTGACGGTACGGGACGGAGTTATGCTGGTGCGCAAGCGCTGTAATTGATGCAGCACGACAGGTTAGCCCGGATAATTCATGAAGGGTTCGGACTTCAGGGGAAATCGGGTTAAGGAGTCGTGCCGAATACGACGCCCGATTTTTCCTGAATTCGAACAGGATAAACTGTGCGGCGGCTCGGTACCTTGAAACCACCCGTAACCGGTCCAAATATTTAGGAGATTCCTGTTACATGGCCCGCCTTCGTGAAATATCCGG
>CAXMMZ010000194.1:0-4165 GCA_964194565.1 Arenicellales bacterium | reverse complement strand
TAAACATATCGATGGTCGTTGCCAGCAGGGTCGCTTCGCGAAGTTGTTGCCGGCCGCTGGTGCGGCACGCGTCGCCATTGAACGTCGTTGCCGCGCCGTGTAGACCCATCCAACGTTCGCCGAGGGCCGGAATTTCCACGATGCCAAGTACCGGTCTGCCCTCCGCGAGTAGCGCGATGAGCGTGCCGAATGTCGGGCGCCCGGTCACAAACGATTTGGTGCCGTCGATCGGGTCGATAACCCAGGTGCATAGCGCCGTGTCGCTCGCGTATCCGAACTCTTCGCCGGATACGGCGTGCTCTGGATATCGCGCGTGGATTTGCTCGCGAAGCGCGGTTTCAATTTCGCGGTCGGCCCGGGTCACGGGCGAAGCGTCGGGCTTATGTTCGACCGTGATCGGTTCACGAAAATAGCGCATCGCGATGGCGCGTGCACAATCGGCCAATTCGCCGCTAAATTCAGCGAATTCTTCCAGTTCGGCGTCAGGATTCGGTGGTAAGTTGTGAACCACGGGTTATAGCGGTGGATTGTTGGCGGTAAACATTACACAATAACTGCCCAATGGAGATTATTGTCGCACATCTAATGAATAAACAAGCAGCTTGGGTAATGGTCTGCGCGATCGCATTCGCGGTGATTGGCTGCGGCGACGGCAGCGACGAATCGGCCGGCTCCGCCCCCGCACCACAAGCGGAATCCAGCGGCGCCGGAATGGCCATGGCCGCATCGGTAAGTGTTTCGGCTGACAAGACACACGCCGTGCAACCGCTGGACGAAATCACATTAACGGTAACGACCAGCGGATTTACGTTGAGCGAATCGGCAATCGGTGAACCCAATGAGCCTGATACAGGCCACTACAGGGTGTATTTGGACAGCGCAAGCGGCGATGATTATCTGCTCGAAAGTGCGGCCGCTGTGAGCAAGGTCACGGTACCCGAATCGATCACCGATGGCTCTCACGATCTTCGTGTTGTGCTCTACAGCAACGACAAAAATCAATTAGCACCCGCAGTCGAAACAAGTGCTCTGCTGATTGTTTACCGACTTTGAGACTGGCCGTCATCAAATGGCCATAATAACGGACGGTATGATTGCCGCACAGATGTATCGGTAGGCTTGCAGGGGCTGGATGCCGTTGCACTGACACGGTCGAGGAGTAGAATAGATCGAGTTGCGTGCACACATCAGTGTATGCTCTGGGGCCGCTTTTTGTTTTGAACTACACCAAGGAGAATCACGATGAAAAAAATTAAATTTGGCATTACAGTCGGCGCGTTTGCGATGGCTGCGGTCGTCGCCGGTATTGCCAATGCCGCCGGGCCGGAATCCAAGGATCCAATCAAACTGACGATCCATGACTGGACTGGCCAATACCTCACTACCCACATCATGGGCCGGGTGCTGGAGGAGATGGGTTATAACATCGAGTATCTGCAGGCCGATTATATTGCACAATTTGCCGGACTCGAGTCTGGCGATTTGCATGTGGCGATGGAAATGTGGGAGACGACGGGTAAACAAGCCATGGACGAAAGTTTGAAAACCGGTAACACGGTCGATCTCGGCGAAACCGGCATGAAGGCCATCGAGGAGTGGTGGTATCCGTTATATATGAAAGAGAAATGCCCCGGACTACCGGACTGGACCGCGTTGAATGACTGCGCAGAAGCTTTTTCAACAGCGGAGACGCATCCGAAGGGACGCTACCTGGGTGGGCCGGTAACGTGGGCCGGGTTCGACGACGAGCGCGTCGAGGCACTCGGTCTTAACTACGAAGTGGTGCATGCCGGTACCGACGCGGCGTTGTTCGCTGAGATTCAATCGGCTTATGAGCGCAAAGCGCCGATTCTGGCCTGGGTATATACGCCGCACTGGGCGCCCATCAAATACAAAGGCGAATGGGTGAATTTCCCGCGCTACACTGAGGCGTGCTATGACGACCCGAGTTGGGGTGGTAACTCAGGGATGGCCTACGATTGCGGTAAGCCCCGCGGCTGGATTAAGAAAGTCGGTTGGAAAGGTGGTGAAGCAAAATGGCCGTGCGCTTATCAAGCGGTTCGTAGTTTCAAGATCACGAATCAGGACATGGGACGAATGGTGGGTGAAGTCGACCTGGACGGTAAGAAGGTCGATGATGTCGTAGAGGCATGGATTACCGATAACAAGGGTACTTGGCAGGCGTGGACTCAATGCGGCTAGAACCAAAAGCCGATCAGTAGCGACCAACGACCGCCGGGCTGTTATGCAGCCCGGCGGTTTTGTTCTGGGCCACCAAATTTCACGTGTGCCTGATGACTAGCGTCGATATGCGCCAATCTTATTGTCAGCTCAACCGCGTATCCGACTTCGATTTACGCTGTCCTGGCGATGGCGGTTATCGATAGTGGCGGCCGATTCTGGTCGACTCGCGTACGTGTCGACGGAACGCCACCGCTGGATGCCGTGGTTAATTGGAATAGTATTGGCAGTCTTGATATACGCGCTACGGGATTTCTGGCCCTGGGCGGTGCACTATCCACGCGACTGGAATATTCCATTGCGTACCGTCATCAGCGCGTTCATGAAATGGCTGGTCCACGACTTCGATCTCGGGGCATTTACGTTTAAGGAATTCACGCGTTCGATCGCTTGGTTGCTTAATTGGCCGCTGCGTTTCGCCGAGGGCTTATTAGCCTCCGGGTTCAAACTTGATCTTGACGACGACAGTGTCGTCACGGTGTCGCGCCTGCCGTGGCTGGCGGTCGCTGCGGTCGTAGCGGTGGTCGGTCATTGGGCCGGGGGTTGGAAGTTGGCCGCGTTAGTGGGCGGATGCTTTGCCTATCTGGCGGTATTCGGGCAATGGGATAGCGCGATGATCACGTTGTCATCTATCGTCATCGCGGTGCCCATCGGTGTTATCGCTGGTGCCGGCTTGGGCGTCCTCGCATTTCGTTCGCCACGCGCCGAACGCATCATCGTGCCGATTCTCGATTTGATGCAAACCGTGCCGGTGTTTGCGTATTTACTGCCGGTATTGTTTTTGTTTGGATTCGGGCCGGTTGCGGCGATGATCGCCACAATCATCTATGCGACACCGCCGATGGTGCGCTGTGCAATTCTGTCGTTAAAACAAGTCGCGACCGAACTCGTTGAGTGTGGACGTATGGTGGGGTGCTCGCCGCGGCAGTTGTTGTGGAAGGTGCAGTTGCCGGCCGCGCGCCCGACCCTCATGGTGGGGGTGAACCAGGTCATCATGATGTCCCTGAATATAGTCATAATCGCGTCGATGATCGGGGCCGGTGGTCTCGGATTCGACGTGCTGTCGTCGCTGAAGCGGTTACAATTCGGCGCCGGTATCGAAGCCGGTTTGGCCATCACATTGTTAGCCATCGCGTTGGACCGGCTCAGCCAGGGCTTCGCGAATCGGCCACCGCCCGAACACTTCGCCCGTGTCATGCCGGTGTGGCGACGCTACCCGCATTCGATCGCTGCATTGGTGTTGCTGATTGTCGCTATGCTGTTGAGCGTGTGGGTAGGAGGTGTACAGGCCTGGCCGGAATCGATGCAAATTACGACCGGCTCAATTTGGAACGATCTCGTGTCGTGGATCAATATCAACTTCTTCGACGAACTCGATGCGATGAAATCGTGGTTATTACTGAACATATTGATTCCCGTAAAGCGTTTCTTGTTGGCGGTGCCGTGGGTCGCGGTGGTGGCCCTGGTGGCGCTGGCCGGTTACCAGCTCGGTGGTTGGCGTTTGATGGG
This sequence comes from Arenicellales bacterium, assembly GCA_964194565.1. Lineage (GTDB taxonomy): Bacteria > Pseudomonadota > Gammaproteobacteria > Arenicellales > JAOTWM01 > JAOTWM01. The sequence continues at coordinate 415 of CAXMMZ010000194.1, read as the reverse complement.
TACGGTTACGCCGCTCGTGGTGTTTATGGCGGTGACTGGCAACTGGGAAAAATCGATGACATCCGTGTACTTATGCGGGCTGTCGGTGCTCGTCGCCGCGTCGATTGGGATTCCGATCGGTATCGTCGCCGCATTGTCCAATCGTGTGCATAAAGTCATCCAATTGGTCATCGATACGTTGCAAACATTGCCTTCGTTCGTGTATTTGATTCCGGTGGTGATGTTGTTTCGGGTCGGGGATTTCTCGGCGATGATTGCGGTGATTGCGTATGCCTTGGCGCCCGCTATTCGCTATACCGACCATGGTATACGCCAGGTTCCATACGATTTGGTGGAGGCCGCCACGGCAGCCGGGTGTTCGCGGCGGCAAATTCTATGGAAGGTGCAACTGCCGATTGCGATGCCGGAAATTATG
>CAXMMZ010000193.1:0-7594 GCA_964194565.1 Arenicellales bacterium | reverse complement strand
GCGCTATGCCAAACAGTTGCGGTTGCAGTATCCGAAGTCGCAAGAGGCAAAGCAATTGGACCGCGCGCGTGGAACGGCAACGCAATGAAATCCAGATTGAATCTGGAGACGATTCCTTCCGGTAAAGCGCCTGGTCAGTTGTTGCGAACAGCCCGTCAATCGATGGGCCTAACGGTCGATGATGTTGCCGCGGAGTTGCGTCTGGCACCGGACCAAATTACCGCGCTCGAAGAGAATGACTTTAAGCAACTCGCAGGTCAGACCTATGTGCGCGGGTATATCCGTAGTTATGCGCGTATGGTGGATCTGCCTGCCGAGCATATCGTTCCGTCCGGCGACGACAAGCGTTTCGCGACGGAGGACAGCGATTCCGTGGCTCCGCCGCCGCGCCGCAAATTCAAACGCAGCAGCAGTCCGGCCAAGTTACTCACTTATGTGTTTCTGATCCTGTTGGTGGGGCTGGTCATGGCGTGGTGGTACCAACGTGCCGGCATTGCGCCGCGCGGCGCCGGCGAACAGCTTGGCGCCATGCCGCCGCTAAAGGTCGCCGTAGTGGCTAACGGGGACCTGCCAACGGTCGACAGGATTCTGCGGGACAACGCTCGTGAGTCGCGGGTCGAGCCAGCGACCTTAGGGCCGGACGCGCTATTGGTTATGGCCGAGGAGGAATACGCGGCACCGGATATTGTCACAGATGGCCCGGCCGACACCGAGTCGCCCAAATCTGTTGAACCTGAGACGGCAAGCGATGCGATCGGCAGCCCTGCGCCGGATACGGCCACAGATAGCTCGGCCGACCCCGAGTCGCCCGGGCCCGTTGAACCTGAGGCGGCCAGCGATGCGATCAGCACCCCTGGGTCGGTTGTGGCGCCGGACCCCGTAGCGCCGGAGCCAGTGATGATCGAGACGGCCGCCGCGATGCCGGCTACGATTAAACAGCTCGTGTTGTATTTTGCTGCGCCGACCTGGGCCGACGTTCGCGATGCACAAAGCCAACTGCTGTTGGCCGAAACGGTGACCCCCGGTCAAGTCGTTGTGTTACAGGGCACGCCGCCGTTCGCTGTCAATATCGGCCAAGCGGCCGGAGTTCGGGTCGGATACGAAGGCAAGCTTTACAACGTGACACCGCGTAATGATGACCCGTCGGCACGATTCAGCGTCGGGAAGTTCGACCTACCGTAATTTCTTGCTAGTTGCTAGTTGTGACGTCTTCCCCAGTCCAGGCCGTGCGCGGCATGAACGATCTATTGCCGGGAGCTGTTGATGCGTGGCAACGTTTCGAGGCCGTGCTCCGGCAGGTGACGGCTGCTTACGGATATCGCGAGATTCGCACCCCTGTACTCGAGCGCACGGCGTTGTTTCAGCGTTCAATCGGTTCGGATACCGATATCGTTTCGAAGGAAATGTATACGTTTTCCGATTTAAACGGCGAAAGCCTCACCTTACGCCCCGAGGCGACCGCCAGTTGTGTGCGTGCGGGCCTCGAGCACGGCCTGTTCCACAACCAGCAGCAACGCTTTTGGTACGCCGGCCCGATGTTCCGGCATGAGAAACCGCAAAAAGGCCGCTACCGGCAGTTTCATCAGTTTGGTATCGAGGCGTTTGGCTGGCCGGGACCGGATATCGACGCCGAGATTATCGCGGTGGGAGAACGGCTGTGGCGGACGCTCGGCATCGACCCGGTCGTATTGGAGATCAACTCGTTGGGGTCGGGCGAGTCACGGCGGCGCTTTCGCGACGAACTCGTGGCCTACCTGTCCGCCCGCGAGGGAGCGCTTGACGCCGAAAGTCGGCGTCGCTTACAGACCAACCCGCTGCGGGTTCTCGATAGTAAACACCCAGAGACGCAGGCCGTCATCGCGGCTGCACCGAGTCTTATCGACTATCTCGATGGTGATTGTCGTCGCCATTTTGACGGATTATGCGCGCGTTTGGACGACCTCAAGGTAAACTACCGCATTAATCCGCGTCTGGTCAGGGGGCTCGATTATTACTCGCGCACCGTGTTTGAATGGGTGACCGATCGGCTCGGTGCACAAAACGCGATTTGTGCGGGGGGTCGATATGACGGATTGGTGGAGACATTGGGAGGAAAGCCGGTGCCGGCGGCGGGTTTCGCACTCGGTATCGAACGGGTGTTGGAGTTGCTGGCTTTGTCGAACCCGTTAGCGCCTAGTATCGTCCCGGATTTATTTATTGCTGCGTTCGGAGAGCGGGCCGATCGAACCGCGCTTGTGGTGGCGGAACGGTTGCGCAGTGCGGGTATGACGGTCGTTAGCCATTGCGGCGGTGGTGGCGCAAAACGGCAATTACGGCAAGCTGACCGGAGCGGTGCGCAGTATGCCTTGGTGTTGGGCGATGACGAGCTTGCGCGCGGTGAAATTTCGGTCAAACCGTTACGTAGCGATGCGTCACAATTCGTTGTATCGCTTAGTCAAATTGAAAATGAGCTCGAAACTTTGTTGCGATCGGCGCCAGCGCAACCGGAAACGGGTGCGCACGATCGCAGTTGACCCGGAGACTGATGTATGGACCCTCGCTTTAGCGACGACGAACAACTAGAAAAGTTAAAGTCGTGGTGGCACGACAACCGTTGGTCGATCATCACCGGACTGGTGTTGGGGCTCAGCGTTGTGGTCGGCTGGAACGGTTGGCAACAGTACACGACGAGCCGTGCCGAATCGGCATCGGTGTTATACGAGCAGATGCTGACAGCCGACACTGATGCCAATGCCGATACAGCCGAGGCCTTGGCGAGCGAACTCATCCGCGACTACGGAAACTCGGGCTACGCCGGCAAGGCGGCGTTGCTGTCTGCTAAACTCGCGGCGCAACGCGGCGACTACACTGCTGCGGCGGTGCGACTGCGTTGGATTATCGCCGAATCGGCGGAACCCGGTATGGTGCATGTCGCGCAGTTGCGATTGGGGCATATGCTGATTGCGGCCGGCGATTTCGCGCAAGCAGAGTCGGTTCTCAACGTTGCCGATCGCGGCGCGTTTGATTCGCAGTATGCGGAGTTATTGGGCGACGCGTACGGCGCACAGAATCATTTGGGCAAAGCGCGTGATGCCTACGCTACGAGTCTCGATGCGTTGCCGCCGAGTTCGAGTTACCGGCCGATTCTGTCTATGAAGTTACATAACATTGCCGCGGAGTAGATATTGAAACGGTTTATCATTGTTCTGACCGCGTTGCTGGTGGTGGCATGTGGCGGTGGCGACAAAGTCAAACTGGACCGCGCCGATGTGGCACCGAAGCCGTTAGCAGATTTCGTCACCACGGTGGGTTTACAACGCATATGGAGCCGTAACGTCGGCGCCAACTTCGACAAACGATTTCTGAACCTTAGTCCGGCCTTGGACAACGGTGTAGTTTATATCGCCAACTCGGGCGGTCGAATCGTGGCGACTGATATTGATACTGGCGCGCGGTTGTGGGCGGCGGATCTCGATGCGACATTGACCGCCGGAGTGGGTCACGGCCCTAATACTTTGATCGTGGCGCTCGGTGATGGCAAGGTGGCCGCGCTCGCGCGGGAGTCGGGCGAGGTAATGTGGACGCAACGGGTCGGTGGTCAGGTACTGGCGCGACCGATCGTGGAGCGGGGAATTGTGATTGTGCGTACCGTGGACGGTAAGTTAATCGGTCTGCAAGAGTCGGACGGTGCGGTGCGGTGGCAATTGCGCCGCGAGGTACCGGGGTTGAGCTTACGCGGCGATCCGGAGCCGGTGATTTATGGCGATTTAGTAATTACCGGGTTTGCGAGCGGAAAACTGCTCGCGAGCGAGCTCGAGTCCGGTAAGGTCATATGGGAAGTGAACGCCGCAAACCCACGTGGCCGCAATGAAATCGAACGACTCATCGATGTCGATGCGCGGCCGATACTTGTCGGTAGTGTTTTGTATGTGGCGGCGTATCAGGGACAGCTTACGGCGTTGGCTACGGGCAGCCGGCGCGTATTGTGGACGCTGGAATTGTCGAGCTATCGCGATATCGAGGCAGACGCCGACAATATCTACGTCGTGGATGGCGACGATACGATTACGGCGGTAAACCGCTTAACCGGCCGCACCGTGTGGCAGCAGGACGGGCTACAGCGCCGCCGTGTCACGGCACCACTGACCTTTAGCGACTTCGTCGTAGTGGCTGACGCCGAGGGTTATATGCACGTTCTGGATCGCCAAACCGGTATGTTTGCCGGCCGTATTCGGATCGGTAGTGACGGTGTGCGTGTTACTCCGATCGAAATCGATGGTCGGGTATATGTCGTTTCGATGGATGGGTCGCTGACCTCGATCGAGATTCAGTAAGCCGCGGACGGATTGTGGGGGTCTAATCCCCGCGTATGCATTGTATCGATGAATGCTCCGAAGCAAGTGGTGCGGCACGGTACCGACATCAAACCGGCGATCGCTCTCGTGGGTCGGCCCAATGTCGGCAAATCGACCCTATTTAATCGCCTGACGGCGAGTCACGACGCGCTCGTGCACGACCAGCCTGGCGTCACCCGCGACCGGCTTTACGGTATCGGTTGCCATCGCGATCGGGAATTTCTTGTCGTGGATACAGGTGGACTCCGGCACGACCCGTCGCCGCTGCAGAAGCTTGTGGATAGTCAGGTGCAACATGTGCTCTCGGAGTGTGCGGTTATTGTGTTCGTGACCGACGCCCGCGACGGCCTTAATGTGGGCGACCACGAGATCGGCGCGCGGCTTCGCAAGCAGCAGGTACCGGTATTCGTCGCGGTGAATAAGAGCGAAGGTCGCGACGCGGATATTGTTACCGCCGAATTTCACGATCTCGGGCTCGGCGCGCCCTACGGGATATCTGCTAAACGCGGTTCCGGTATCGGCGTATTATTCGATAAAGTGATCGCTGCGTTGCCGGCACCCGATTCGGCGGCCGCCGAATCGGAGGCTCGCCGCGTTGCCGTGCTGGGACGACCAAATGTCGGCAAGTCGACGCTGATCAATCGCATGGTTCGTACCGATCGTGTCGTGGTTTCGGACCAACCCGGCACTACTCGCGACAGTGTGCGAATCGCATATCATCGTGACGGAATCGATTATGAACTTATCGATACCGCCGGGATTCGTCGTCGATCGAGGGTTCAAGCCGGGATCGAACGTTTTTCGGTCGTGCGCACGCTACAGGCCGTTGATGCGGCCGAGGTCGTGATTATGGTGTTGGATGCGCAATCCGGTGTTGAAGACCAGGACGCGCGCTTGGCTGGGCTTGCCAACCAAAGCGGCCGCTCGATAGTGGTGGCCGTCAATAAATGGGACTTGCTGTCTGACCGCAGGCGTTCCGAGGTGCGGCGCCAGTTGCAGCGCAAACTGCCGTTTTTAGTATCGTCCGAGCCGGTTTTCATCTCGGCATTGCACGGCTCTGGGTTGGGTGACTTGTTCGTCGCTGTCGATCGAGCTTACGTATCGGCGATGGTATCGATGGGCACCGGCCTACTAAATCGCAGACTACAAAAAGCCGTGGCCGCGGTGGCACCACCGACTGTGTCGGGACAGCCGGTAAAGTTGAAATTCGCGCACCAAGGCGGGAAAAATCCACCCCTGATTGTAATTCACGGTAACCGCGTCGCCAGTATTCCTACCTCGTACCGTCGCTACTTGGCCAATTATTTTCGTGATGCCTACGATCTATTCGGTACCAATGTTAAGATAATCCTAAAACGAGGGGATAACCCCTACAGGTCGTGATCCGCGCCGGCGATGGTTGGGCGCATTGGGGGTGAAGCAGCGACAGTCGAGCTGACCTATACTCGAGTTGCATGTTTCTAATTTGAGGCGTGAATGGGTTCGACCCATAGGCAGTGGCTCGGCCGTGCTGGAATTGATCGATGAGTCGAAGGCTCCTTCTAATACACCTGCGGTGACGGACAAACAGTCATGAATAATGCCACGGCCGGAAGCGCCGTATCGAAACCGAAGGAAATGCTCGTCGTCATGACTGCGTTGTCGTTCATTGAGGACGCTGCGTTGATTTCACCGTCGCAGCTCAGCGATGCGAAACAAAGTCTGCAGGCGCTGTTTATTCGGACCACGGGCGAAGAGACGATGTTGCGCAAACTCATCGACGTGCTGAAACTGAATCGCGATTTACATCAGGCATTTAGCGCGATTTCCAAGATTATTGCTAATACCACAAACGGTGTCGACGTGGTCAGCAAGAAACTGACCTACCTTAAACATTACATCGATAAACTTCCGTTGACGGCAGAGGAGAGCGACGGCTTCTTCGAACCATTCCTGTCGCTTAGTCTAAATTTTCAGGAGCAAATTAATCTCTTCGATCGATCGATGACGCAGTATCTCGAGTTGCGCGAAGACGAGGCCAAGCGCAGCCATGAATATCGCATCGCACAGAACGCAAGTGAGCGTTTGCGGGAGCGGTTGTCGGGCGCTTTGGCGGCTGCTACCAACGATTCGGACGCGGAGGCGGAGCAGTCATTAAAACAGGAGATGTTGGGCGCGTTCGACCACGAGGAGGCGTTGCAGAAACTCCGCGAAGCACAGCGGAAATCGAAAAAAATGTCTCGTGAGATAAACGAGGTACTGATCGAAATTCGATCAATGTGTCAAATGGCAATGAATCCCGAAATGCGTGATAGCAACGCCTCGAAAAACATGGAGGTAACGTATCCCGACGTGTTCGTGGCGTTTACCACATCGTTGCGGCAATTCAACCGCCTGCAACAAATCAAGGACTTTATCATCGAGTATCTGCGCTTATTTCAACGTGCGTACGGCATGTTGGTGCTGGATTTCGACAGTTTCAATCGGGCTGTCGAATCAATATTCGTGAACCCCGAGCAGTATTTCGATTCCAAGATCGAAGACGAGGATATCCGCTCAAAACGCGATAAGTTGCGTAAATACGAAGGGCTGATTCCGTTTCTTGAGGACACGATGGGTGCGCTACGGGAAGATCCGTCGATGTCCTACACAGCATTCTCGCGCCGCGTATCGGAGACAATTTCGGTAGGCGATTCCGGGTGGAGTCACATCGCCGAACAATTGCTGCTGGCTAAGGTCGCCGCCGAAGCGGACGTCACCACACGCCTTCAGTCGGAGTAATTCGAAATCGGCCGGCACCCGTAGCGCCGGTTTCGCAGAGATCCAGCATTACAGCCGCGCGCGGCTTCGACTACCGCCCACTTTAGAAGAGGGTATAAATAAATGGCGCGACCGCAGAGCCTTGGGAGAACACGATAAGCGCGCCGAGCAGCAGTAACACCAGTATAATCGGGGCCAGCCAATATTTTTTGCGCTCGCGCATGAAATCCCAAAGATCACGAAAAAATTCGATCATAAGTAAATAACCCGGGTCAAAACGGTTTCTCCATATGGTTGCGGGGCCGGTCGGCGCTTGGTGTGCGATAACTTTTCACCGTGTCGTCCAATGTTCGATGCATCGGATCGACGCGCCGAATCCGGAATATAAGCCCGATTGGCAATACCACCAAATAAAACACAACACCGAGTACGACGCGAGTCACAATGGCATTTAATAACAACGCGACGCGCATCCAGCCACGATACACGGGTCGTATCTGCTCCGCAGCGAGCAGCGTCCA
>CAXMMZ010000192.1:0-13569 GCA_964194565.1 Arenicellales bacterium | reverse complement strand
GCAGAGCTGAAACCATAGCGATGCGGGTTCGTGGGGCGTTATTCACAATTTAAACTCATCACAATGTATCGGCATTAAATTATATCGTGACCATCGAAGCACAAAACCCAAATCGGGTTACCCAACTGATACTATATCAGTCATCACACGGACTATCTGCTTACGCGATACGGCGAGTGACAACACCAAGCGCCGGCTACGCCTCGCCAAGAAACTAAATAATGCCAAACTCGCAACAAGCTCCAAGATTCACAACCTCCGGTGACACGGAAATCGAGCGCTTTCAGCGCGACGGATTCATTGTCGTTCGCGGCCAGGCCGACGCAGATCTGTGCCGGCACATGCGGGGATTCATAACAAAATCGTTACACCCCGCCACCGGCCCACTCGAGTATGAAGCCGACGTACAATATCCCGGAAGTCCGGCGAATCGAATGGCACCAGGCGGGCAAACGCCGCGGCGCTTACTCAACGCGTATAGCCGCGATGAGATGTTCCGTAACTGGGCGACATCGGCACCACTGATCGCTACGCTGTCACGTCTATTGTCGAACCAACGCATCATGCTGTCGCAAAACCATCACAACTGCATCATGACCAAGCATCCGGGCTTCAGCAGCGAAACGCATTGGCATCAGGATATACGTTATTGGTCATTCGACCGGCCTGCACTCATTACCGTTTGGCTTGCGCTCGGTGATGAACATTCGGAAAACGGTGGTTTGTCGCTCATTCCCGGCAGCCATTGCTCGGACTTCGATCGAGGCCGTTTCGATGCGGCATTATTTTTAAGGGAAGACCTACCGGAAAATTGTGCGTTGATCGATGCCGCGCGGTCGATTGTGCTGAGCGCGGGCGACGTGCTGTTTTTTCATTGTCGTGCTTTACACGCTGCTGGGAGGAATACGACCGACGAGACCAAGTTATCGCTGGTGTTTACCTACCATACCGACGATAACCGACCGATCCCCGGAACCCGTTCCGCGAAATACCCCGACATCGAGCTTGCAGCGAGCCGCGGCCGTTATGAACCTGATTGAGGTTGACCGCGGCCTAGCGGCGATTGCGATTGTCACGCTGTGCCGCAGCGACAAACGCAACGCGGTCTCGCTCGCAATGTGGCAGCAACTCGCATCCGAATTTAAATCTCTAGCAAACGAGCGATCGGTGCGGACCATTATACTTACGGGCGCCGGTGAGCACTTCTGCGCAGGCGCCGATATCGCCGAATTTCGCAGTACTCGCCACGACGCGCAGCAATGCCACGACTACGATCAAGCCGTCGACGCGGCGACACAACGGATTATGGACAGCCCGGCCGCTACGATCGCCACGATTTCCGGCACGTGTTTCGGTGGCGGCTGTAGCCTGGCAATGGCCTGCGACTTTCGCATCGCTGATCGTAATTCGGTGTTCCGTATCCCTGCAGCCCGGCTCGGTATCGTTTACGGTGCCACCGATACCCGCAATCTTCTGCAGTTAGTGGGCGCCAGCCACGCCAAGCATATTTTGTTCTCAGCCGCCCCGTTTAACGCCGCTACGGCGCTGGATATAGGATTCATCGATCGCGTCGCCGACGATTCGGCGATGCAGGCAGCACAAGAGTTCGCCGCCGAGATTGTCGCCAACGCACCGGCCTCGGTTGTCGGCGCTAAGGCCATACTGTTATCATTGTGTGTCGATATAGACGCTGAGACGAAGCACCTCGCGCAACAATTGCAATCGCAAGCGGCGCGCAGCGACGATTACCGTGAAGGCGTAGCCGCCTTTTTGGAAAAACGTAAGCCCCACTTTACCGGCACATGAACAACGACGTGATCGAATCGACTCTGAAAGTCGGCACCGTTGGTGAGGAAATGACCGACTCCGTTCAGGCAATTAACAGCGGCACGTCAATCGCCACCATCAAGGGGCTCATGGCAGAATTCGCCATCAATCACTTGCCTGTAGTCGACGACGGTCATATCGTGGGCTTGGTGACCGACAGGGATTTAAAGCTCGCACAGGCGGTGTCAAGCGACCCAAACTTCCATAACTCGGCCACAGCGCGTGAAGTACTCGTTGCCCCCTACGTCACTGCGCCCGACACACCGTTAGACGACGTATTAACGGTCATGTTGCAACGCCGGATAGGTTCTGCAATCGTCGTCGAACACGGCGTGTTGCTGGGAATTTTTACCCGCAACGATGCGTGCCGCGTATTGGTACGGCTTCTGCGCGGTACCGTCACCAACGACTGATCGATCCGGAATCTTCTCAATACTTGAACCGATTACCCTGCGTTTTGGGGTATGGGGCCCGCGCACAGCTTGTCCTGTTCGGATTTCAGGGGACGGCGGAGTCGCAATACACAGGGCTGTCCTTGGCACGCAGCCCGTAATATCTCCACAATTCGCCATAACCACGAAATCGGAATCCGTCATTATTCTCGAGAACCGCCTCATGCTGCGGCCAGTAATACTGCGGCAATTCATACCATGGCACGCCGGGCCGCGCATGATGTATGGCATGGAAGTTGTTGTTAAGAAATAACAAGCGCGTAATCCACGAGCCTTCGACGATTACGGATTGGTGATCCGGCCCACCGGCGGTGCGGTGTTCGTAGTACGAACGCAACAACGTAAGACTGAGACCGGGCCAGGCGAATCCGACGATGTACAGCCACAGTGGAACGCCACAGAACGCCAACCATACACCGATTAACGTCAGCAGCACGAGATGCAAAGCCCACGCGCTGCGATGCGGAAAGTCGGGTGCTCGCAACTCGCGAAGCGTATCTGCCCAAAATGTCGCAACGACGAGCCAAGGCCCCAACAGCATGCGCCCGAGGAGAGTATTGTTAAACTCATATAGGCGCTGTTTCCAGCGCGGCCAGCGCCGCCAGCGCGAGGCCAGCACGTAGAAGGACTCAGGATCCGACGACGGATCGGTTAATTTCGCGCAGCAGTGATGGGCAAGATGCGAGTCGCGATAGACCGTGTACGGCATCCACAACCCAATCGGCAGTATCGCTAAAACGGAGTTGATCAATGGGATTCGTGTGGGGTGCCCATGCAGCGCCTCGTGTTGTAGCGAGCCGTGCAGACATACGGCGATGCCGCCGAGACCGATCACGAGCCACCACGGTAAACGTGTGGCGTTCCAGGTCAAGAATCCCCATGCTGTATAAGTGAAGACCCACAACAACCAAGTCGGTGCCTCGATTCGGCGCCACCCCACCCGTAGGAAACCGACTTGTTTAGACCACCGCAAACTGACACCCCCGCTTATCAACAACGGTTTGTACTATTATCGATCGGCTCGATTGTTCTACAAACGATTGTTCGCACACCAAGTGGCAAAGATGCCACATTTACTCTCCAAATAGGCGGCTAATACTACCGCGCACAGTAGCGTATTGCCATGGGCGGCCACTTGATCGTCCGCACGCCGCCATGGATAAAATTGGCACCAATGGCACGAAGATGCCGCCGGATACGCTACACTGCCTTAGCTTCCAATATTACAACCTGACTCTAACGCTGACACCATTGGATTCCTGTCTTCAATCACTGTCTGCTCGTTGCGATCGGAGCGGAGCGTGGCGGCTGGCAAGCCATTTGGCGACGCTAGCGATCACCGGTGTGGCATTGACATGGGCGCGCGGTACCGCCTGGGTCGTACCGGCCCTGCTCGCACATGGCGCCGTATTGGTTTTTTTATTTGCGCCCCTGCACGAAACGATTCATCGCACCGCGTTTAAAAGCCGTATCGTCAACGACGCCGTCGCGCGATTCTGTGGCGTATTGTTACTACTACCGCCCGCGTATTTCCGGTACTTCCATTTACGCCATCATCGCGATACTCAGCGTGCCGGTCACGATCCGGAGCTGATCTCGCCAAAACCGAGTACGCCGGCCGCCTACTTCATACACCTGAGCGGCCTACCCTACTGGCGCGAACGCGTGGTGACACTGTTACGTCATAGCTTCGGGCGAATCGACGAAGCATTTATCCCACGCAACCACCAGCCACGTGTCGTTCGCGAAGCCCGATATTACCTTACCGTGTACCTCGTGATTGCGGGCGCTTCCTTATTGCTCGAGTCCGATGCGATCGTGACTTATTGGGTTTTGCCGATCTTGATTGGGCAGCCGCTGTTGCGAGCGTTTCTGCTGGCGGAACATACGGATTGCCCGCTAGTCCCGAACATGCTGGAAAATTCCCGCACTACGACCAGCAATCCGGTAGTACGCTGGCTAAGCTGGAATATGCCATTCCACACCGCACACCACGCCTATCCCGGCGTACCGTTTCATCGTTTGGCGATACTCGATCGTGAACTCGGCGATGACGTGAGAGTGCGGGCGCGCAGTTATCTCGCCACACACCGGGAAATTTTCAATCGCCTCCGCTTGAATCCCACAATGCGCCGTGAACTGTAACTTAAGAGGCTAATTCGGGCCGGTTTGCAAACTCAGCAAGCGCCTCGGGATTAGCCAGGGCTTCCTTATTGGTCACGGACTCGCCGTGCACCACCTTACGCACTGCCAATTCCACGATTTTGCCACTCTTAGTTCGCGGGATATCGGTGACCTGAAGAATTTTAGCGGGCACGTGGCGCGGCGTCGTATTGCTGCGAATTTGCGCCTTGATCGAAGCCGATAGTGAATCATCTAGGGTGAGGCCGTCGCGTAACCGCACGAATAGCACGACCCGAGTGTCACCTTCCCATCGCTGGCCGATCACCAAACTCTCCACGACTTCGTCCAACTGCTCGGCCTGCCGGTATATCTCTGCCGTACCGATGCGCACACCACCCGGGTTCAACACGGCATCGGAGCGGCCGTAGATGATGAAGCCGCCGTGCTCGGTTGACTCCACATAATCGCCATGGCACCACACACCCGGGAATTTTTCGAAATACGCGGAGCGATATTTGTCGCCGCCGGCGTCGTTCCAGAATTCGATCGGCATTGATGGGAACGAATTTGCACAGGCCAACTCGCCCTTTTCGCCAGGCGGTAGCGGCTGGCCGGCATCGTCGAGCACCTGCACGTCCATTCCCAGTGCCGAACATTGAATCTCGCCACGCCACACCGGGCGATTAGGATTACCGCCTACAAAACAGGAAATGATATCGGTGCCACCCGACATCGAAGACAAACATACATCGGCTTTCACGCTTCTATAAACATAATCAAATCCTTCCGGCATTAGCGGTGAGCCGGTCGATAGAATCGTCTTCACCGAGCCGAGATCATGGCTTGAAGCCGGAGCGACTCCGGCTTTGGCGGCTGCATCAAGAAACTTTGCCGAGGTTCCAAAAATAGCGACTCGTTCCTGTTCCGCATAATCGAACAGTGTATTGCCGTCGGGATAAAACGGCGACCCGTCGTAAAGCATCAACACGGCTTGCGATGCCAACGCCGACGCCAACCAGTTCCACATCATCCACCCACACGTCGTAAAATAAAAAACCCGGTCGCCGGGGTGAATGTCACAGTGTAATTGATGTTCTTTTAGATGTTGCAATAGCGTCCCGCCGGCGCCATGCACAATGCATTTTGGCACCCCGGTGGTGCCGGACGAATACAAAATGTACAGCGGATGATTAAACGGTAGCTGTTCAAACTGAAGCGGGGTCGATGCATGTACCAGCACAGCCTCGCGATGCGATTGCGCAGTGGAAATCGATGTTATCGAGGGATCATCGCTGATATATGGCACCACGATAACGCGCTGCAGACTGTCCAGACGCGCCGCGATTTCTGTTAATTTCGACAACGTCTCGTGGGATTTGCCGTTGTAGAAATAACCATCGACACCGATCAGCACCTTCGGTTGGATCTGCCCAAAACGGTCGACGACCCCCTGCACGCCAAAATCCGGCGAGCATGAAGACCAGACGGCGCCGATCGCCGCGGCGCCGAGCATCGCCATAATGGTTTCCGGCATATTCGGCATATACGCCGCGACGCGGTCACCGGGTTTGACTCCGACCGCAAGCAACGCTTGAATCCACTGCGACACTTCAGCACGCAATTCCTCATGGCTTACTTCGCGAACGACGCGATTTTCGCCCCGGAATACCATCGCCGGCCCGGTGGTGCCACGCAGCAGATTTTCCGCAAAATTCAGCCGCGCCTCCGAAAACCATCGAGCGCCAGGCATCTGCTCTTTGTCCCATACGGCGTCTGTGGCGGGCGTGGATGCGATAATGCCCGTGAACGACCATAACGCTCGCCAGAACGCCTCGGAAGCATCGACCGACCATCGATGTAGGCGTGCATAATCGTCCATGGGCAGGCCAGTTTGGGCTTCTACCGCACGCGTGAAGGCGGTCAAGCGTGTATTATCGACACGAGAGGACGAGGGCGACCAGATTGGCGTTGTCACAGCGATTCTCCAAGGAATCCCTGACTAATTCTGGGCGAGCGGGTCTGAGAGTCAAAATTGCTCGATTCAAGGCGCCCCATATTGATAAATACGGGGCCGGCCATAGCCCAGCTATGGTCAAGATTCGCAACGCCGAAGCGGGCGATTTTGGACTCAGAGCAGCCGATCATGAATTAATCAGAGGTTCCTTTAATTTGACTACGACGAACTCGGTCGACAGCGACCGGCAAGGACTTCGTTCCGGAATGCGTACAATTGTGGGTCAAGACTTCCTATAATTGCAACGAGAACACGATGACAATTTCACCGATACCCGGACCCGCCCGATCATGAACTTAGACGCCACCGGTACCACTCAATCGCTGATCGATAAGCTGATTAACGAATCCTTGGGCGATGTGCCGGCCGAATGGGCGCCACAGATCGAGACCTTTATCCGCCAGTACTTCCACCGCATCGCGCCGGGCGACCTGGCGGAATTTAGTTTGCTCGATTTACGCGGCGCCGCGTTAGCGCATTGGCAACTGGCACGGCAACGCATCGCCGGCCAACCGAATATCCATGTCTACAATCCGGATTTTGAGCACCACGGATGGCAATCTACCCACACCATCATCGAAATCGTCACCGACAACATGCCGTTCCTTGTTGATTCGGTGTCAATGGCATTGAACCGCCTGGATTTGACGATTTATTTAACGATCCATCCTGTCGTACGCATTGAACGAGATGATAGCGGCGGGCTACTACGAATCGTGGGTCGCGATCCCGATAATTCCGAATCCGGCAGTGACTCTTTCATGCACTTTCAAGTCGACCGTCAGACCGAGGCGACGGTGCTCGATAGTATCGAAACCGAGCTATACACGGTGCTGGGAGACGTCACCCGCGCGACAACGGATTGGGTCGAAATGCGATCGCGGATATTGAACATCGTTACCGAGCTGGAAGATCGCCCACCGCCGCTCGACGCCGACATGGTCGCCGAGGCGGCGGCGTTTTGCCGCTGGATTGAGGCCGATCACTTTACCCTACTCGGGTACTGCGAGTGCGATCTCAACAACGGCGCGCTGACGCTAACTCCGGGATCGGACCTCGGAATCTTGCGCGGGGTCACAGATAGCGTAGACATGCTGCCGATAAACAGCCCGGACTATGGCAAGCACCACCGCTTGCTGGCCGTAACCAAAGCCAATCGCCGCTCGACGATACACCGCCCCGCTTACATGGACTATATCGGCGTCAAACGCTATGGCGCGGATGGCCAAGTTGATGGCGAACGTTGCGTCCTTGGGCTGTTTACCTCGGCCAATTACAACCGCAATACCCGCGACATTCCGCTGCTACGCCAAAAAACTGCGCGAGTACTGGCCAGGAGTGGCTTGCCGGCGGCGGGACACGCGGCGAGGGCGCTGCAGAACATTTTCGAAGTCTATCCCCGTGACAGCTTGTTCCAAATCAACGAGGAGCAGTTGTTCGAGATTTCAACGGGCATTCTCAATCTCCAGGAGCGCCAACAGATACGGTTGTTTACCCGGCGCGACGACTACGGCCGGTTTTATTCGTGTCTTGTTTATGTTCCGCGTGACCGCTACAACCGCGAGCTGCGCATCCGTATTCAGAAAATTTTTCTCGATGCATTCAACGGTATTGGAGTCGAATTCAATACCTACTTTTCCGAATCGGTGCTGGCACGAATTCACTATTTGATCCATACCGAACCCGGAATTGGACCGGACGTCACTGACAAAGTACTGGAGCAGCGAATCGTTGAGACGGCGCGTTCGTGGCAGGACGATTTACGCGACGCAGTGATCGAGAAATTCGGAGAAGAGCAAGGCAACCGTTATTCTCGCCGCTATAGCAATGCGTTTCCGTCTGGGTACCAGGACGACTTTCCGGCACGTGCCGCCGCGTTCGATATAGAACGCACCGAATCAACGCTCGAAAGCGGTGAATTAGGGATAAGCCTGTACCGGTCGCTCCTGGACACCGACGGCCGTGTACGCCTCAAGCTGTACACAGAGGACAAAGCGGTATCGCCATCGGACGCCCTGCCAGTTATTGAAAACATGGGTCTCAAGGTTTTGACGGAACGTCCCTACGATCTGCACCTTCGTGACGGCAAGGTCGTTTGGATTCATGAATTTCATCTCGTCCATGCACACGGCAAGGCCATTGATCCGGACCGTTCCGGCGAGAGTTTTCAGGAAGCGTTCGGACGTATATGGCGCGGCGACGCCGAGAACGACGGATTTAATCGATTGGTGCTGGGAGCGGGATTGGGTTGGCGTGAAACGGCCATTTTGAGGGCCTATTGCAAGTATCTGCGGCAAATTCGTATTCGCTACAGCGAAGCCTATATGGTGGAGAGCCTGGCTACGAATCCCAATATGGCGGGGCGCTTGGTGAATCTTTTCCACACCTATTTCGACCCCGCCTTGGTCGACAACTTCGAAGCGGATACCGCTAAACTTTTAGAGTTTATCGAGGAACGTTTAGATGCAGTGGCGAATCTCGATGAAGATCGTATTCTGCGTAGTTTTCTAAATGTAATTCAGTCGACGATTCGCACCAATTATTATCAGACCGACAGTAACGGCGAACCAAAACCGTATATTTCATTCAAGATTAACCCGGCGCACATCACCCGGATGCCCGAGCCGCGCCCAATGTTCGAAATATTCGTCTATTCGCCACGCACCGAGGCGGTGCATTTGCGCGGCGGACGCGTCGCACGCGGTGGCCTGCGCTGGTCGGATCGTCGCGAAGACTTCCGTACCGAAGTGTTGGGGTTGGTTAAAGCACAGATTGTAAAAAACGCGGTCATCGTACCGGTGGGATCGAAGGGCGGGTTTGTCGTCAAACAACCGCCCTTGGGCGGCGATCGTGAATCTCTGATGCAGGAAGTCGTGGATTGCTACAAGATTTTCATCAGTGGCATGCTTGATATCACCGACAATCTGCGCGGCAACGATGTCATACCACCGAGCGATGTGGTGCGCCACGACGGTGACGATCCTTATTTGGTCATCGCCGCCGACAAAGGTACCGCAACATTTTCGGACATTGCCAATCAGGTTGCGATCGAGTACGGCTATTGGCTTGGTGACGCATTCGCGTCCGGTGGGTCGATTGGATACGACCACAAAAAAATGGGTATTACCGCGCGCGGTGCGTGGGAATCGGTAAAACGACATTTTCGTGAACTCGGTGTCGATATTCAAAGTACGCCTTTTACTGTGATC
Organism: Arenicellales bacterium; assembly: GCA_964194565.1. GTDB lineage: Bacteria > Pseudomonadota > Gammaproteobacteria > Arenicellales > JAOTWM01 > JAOTWM01. The sequence goes on along the minus strand of CAXMMZ010000192.1, from coordinate 3,943 downwards.
GGCATCGGCGATATGGCGGGCGATGTATTCGGAAACGGCATGTTGTTATCGCCCCACATCAAACTGCTCGGCGCATTTAATCATCGACACATTTTTCTCGACCCCGACCCCGACCCGGCAGTCAGTTTCGTCGAACGGCAGCGCCTGTTCGATTTACCGCGGTCGGCATGGACCGACTATGACAGCACAATCATTTCCCAGGGCGGCGGTATATTTCCGCGCAATGTCAAGTCCATCACCTTGACAGCCGAAGTTCAGAGCATGTTGCGCATCAAAGCCGATAAAATGACGCCGAATGAACTCATCAACGCCATGCTCAAAGCGCCGGTCGACTTGCTCTGGAATGGCGGCATCGGCACCTACGTCAAAGCAGCCAAGGAAGGACACGACGATGTGGGTGACCGTGCCAATGACACAGTGCGGGTCAACGGCAAAGAACTGCGATGCCGCGTATTCGGCGAAGGCGGCAACCTAGGCATGACCCAGCTCGGCCGCGTCGAGTTCAGCCGTAATGGCGGCTATTGCTACACCGACTCGATCGACAATTCGGCAGGGGTCGATACCTCCGACCACGAAGTCAATATCAAAATCTTGCTGAACAGCATCGTTGCCGACGGCGATATGACTGCTAAGCAGCGTCACCAATTATTGACCGAAATGGAAAACGAGGTCGCGCAATTGGTGTTGCGCGATAACTACGGGCAAAGCCAGGCGATTAGCGTAGCAGCTGCACATGCTGCCGCGTTGCTGCCCGAACACGCGCGTTTCATTCGCTCGCTGGAACGACGTGGGCGGCTGGATCGCGAGCTTGAGTTTCTGCCGGACGAAGAGGCGATCGCCGAGCGCCAGGCGAATCAGCAAGGGCTGACCCGGCCGGAACTCGCGATTTTGCTGTCCTACAGCAAGATCCAACTGTACGACCGGTTGCTTCAATCCGATGTCCCGGAGGATTCATTCCTTCAGCATGATCTCGGGAATTATTTTCCGAAAGTGCTAAGCGAGCGGTATTCGGAGCAAATGTCTCAGCACAAACTAAAGCGCGAGATCATTGCGACCCATATTACCAATAGTATGGTCAATCGTGTCGGACCGACGTTTGCATTTCGTCTGTCAGAAGTGAGTGGCGTAGACTTTGCGGATATTGCTCGCGCCTACACCGCGGCACGACAAATTTTCCGACTACGCTCGACGTGGAAACGAGTCGAGGAACTGGATAACGCGGTTCCGGCGCAAACCCAAATCCGGATGCTGATAGACGCCGGCGGACTGATCGAACGCGCAACGCTATGGCTATTGCGCAACCGGCGTGCACCTATCGATATCGCCAAAACCGTAAAATTCTTTGAGGATGGCGTTGCCGAACTCATTGCGAGTCTGCCCAAACCATTGGCCGCGGAAAACCGTTTACGCCTGAAGAAACGCACTAGAAAACTCGTAGCAGACGGCGTTTCGACACCACTCGCCACGGAAGTCTCTGAGTTCGTGTCGCTGTCGTCAGCGCTAGACATCGTGGATGTTGCCAAAACCGCGGATCGCGGAATCGTCGATGTCGCGAGCATCTACTTTATGCTGGGGGCGAAACTCGAATTCCTGTGGCTGCGCGACCGGGTTGCGGACTTACCGGTCCACAACCAGTGGCATTCGCTCGCGCAGTCCAGCCTGCGCAGCGATTTGCACAACCAGCAACGTGAATTAACCGCCGACGTGCTCCGCACCAGCGACTCCGGGCGGCCGCAAACGATCGTGGATAAATGGGTGGCTCAGAACCAGTCTGCGTATGATCGGTTTACGCAGTTGATTGCGGAACTCAAAGGGCTAACCCAAGTGGACTTCGCGATGCTGTCGGTCGCGCTTAGCGAATCGCAGAGTCTACGTAGCGCTGTGGAGTAATATTCAAGCCGCAACCCGCACGGTGGATACTCTGGATCACGGATATGACCAATCGGCCGCGACGATGGGCGGATCGGTCACCTTGCAGGTCCTTACACGGCGTACTGCAACGGTAATGCGGTCGTGTATTTGATCCGTTCCATCGCAAAACTCGAACTCACATCGGTGATATCGACTTTGGCGATCAAACGCTTGTAGAAATCGTCATAAGCCGGGATATCCGGTACCACTACCCGCATCAAATAATCGATTTCGCCGCTCATCCGATAAAACTCCACGACCTCCGGGAATTCCGTGACCGCCTTAGAAAATGACGCAAACCACTTTGCGTTATGTTGGTTGGTCTTTATGGCGACAAAAACGTCGACGCCAAGATTCAATTGATCGCGATCGAGCAATGCAACATGCTTGCGAATAATTCCTGCCGCTTCCAATCGTTGGATCCGGCGCCAACACGGCGTCGTCGTTAAGCCGACCCGATCCGCGATTTCTGCCGTGGTTAACGTCGCATCGTCCTGAATGCACTGTAAAATCCGTCGGTCTATTCGATCCATCGCGGCTCCTTAATTCGTTGGCGTCTTAGGGAATGTCATTTCCAGAAAATCAATCGGGCATTGTGGCTATCGTAACCCAACGATCGCCGATTTTTTGCTCCTGCAAAATCGGCATACATTACGTCCCTGTAAATAAAAACCCCAGCGTGGTGGCTGGGGTTTTGGGAGCCGGCTGGCATTGCGACGCCGGCGATGCAGCTCGGCTCAGTCCATTAGTGCGGATTCCGGCAGGTCGATACCCAACGCCTGCAATAATTGACCTGTGCCCGTCAAGATCCGATATTGAGCAAACAGATTATCGTACTCCGCGTCTAGCAAGGCGCGCTTCGCTTCGATATATTCGTTCTCGGTATCCAACAAATCCAACAAGCTGCGCTTGCCGATATTGAATTCCTGTTTATAGGCGTCGCGCGTCTGGCCACTCGCATCGGCGCGCTCGCGCAGGGGAATAAGCTGATTACTGGTCGCCGTATACGAAACCCAAGATAGTCGGATGCTCTCATGCACCTGTCTGCGGGTGTTGTTTCTAATTTCCCGAGTGCGCTCCAACAACGAGGCCGTTGCTTTAATTCGTGCGCTATCGCGACCGCCCCGATATAGGTTGTAACGCATTCTCAAAAACACGCCGACATCATCCTCGTCACCTTCGATCCCGTCGACATCCTCTTGTACATTGGCAAATGCCTCGAGATCAAAACGCGGGTAGTAGCCGTTACGGGCGCCTTTATGTTCGGCGATGCTGGCCTGGACATCCGCTTCCGCTGACTTCAACGTCGGATGGGCCGCGAGGGCTGCCTGGACCGCATTCTCCATGGATTTCGGCAACCGGTCGGTCGGTGGTGCCGGGCGCGTTAGCTCCGCCGGCATCACGTCGACAACTCGAAGGTAGTTCGTATCGGCATCCACTGCGTTAAATTCGTCCGCGATTACGTTAGACCGTGCAAGCGCGAGCCGACCTTTGATTTGCTCAAGATCGGATTTACGTCCAACCGACCCGCTGCGCGCCTCGACCTGGTCAAATATACTCAGGTGCACGGCCAAGTTTTCTTTAGACAGATCCAACAACATGCGGCGTAGAAGCGCTTCCAAATAGACTTCGGCCGTGCGCAATCCAACCACCTGGGACGTTCCGAAGACGGTATACGCCGAAGATTCGATGCGAGCCTGTTGCCGGGCCACCTCGCTCTGCCTCGCAAACCCATCAAACAACAATTGCGTAGCCTGCAATTCTACCTGGGTCGGCGTCAACGTAACGGTGTCTCCCGCCCCGGTGCGTGCCCCTTGGGCACGTGTCGCGACATTATCGCTCCGTTCGCGGCCGACACCCGCGACGAGATCCAACGTGGGGTAATAATTACCACGCGCAAATCTGAGCTCGTGATCCCGGGCAAAGCGCTCGTTGCTTGCTTCTAATACGTTTGGATTAGACTGCAGCGTCAGCGCGACGACTTCATCCAGACTTGCGGCCACGGCACCGCTGTTTACCCCTACACTAAGAA
>CAXMMZ010000191.1:0-10830 GCA_964194565.1 Arenicellales bacterium | reverse complement strand
TTTTGATTTAGTCGTGTACGACTTGTCGTTACTGAATATTCAGCGCCGGATCGACTATCCGCGGCGTGAGAAAAATCAGTAGCTCGGATCGGTTATTGATAATGGCTTTCTTCCTGAACAGAATTCCGATCAACGGAATATCACCCAAAATCGGTACCTTAGATATATTGAGTTGATTCTGCTGCTGGTAAATTCCGCCGATCACTACTGTCTCGCCGTTGTCTAGTAATACCTGCGTTTCGATTTGCTTGGTATTCAACGTGTCGTCGTTGGCATCCACGAAACTATCCTGAGTAATAAATACATCCAAGACCACGCGGTCGTCCGGGGTGATCTGCGGGGTGACTTCCAAACCCAACACCGCCTTCTTGGTGACTACGCTACCTACGCCCAGTACGTTGGTGGTAAACACCCGCTCTTGGCCTTGCTCGATGCGGGCCTTCTGCTGATTCGCCGTGACCAAGCGTGGACTTGCGATGATTTTACCTCTACCTTCGGCCTCGAGGGCCGAAATTTCCAGGTTGATCAGATGCGCGAACCCGGATCCCGCCTTAAGGATCGACAACGCATAGGATGCTGCGTTATCGCCACTGAGACCGGCCGCCGCTAAGTCGACGTTCACGCCATCGCCACCGAGAATGAATTCGCCCTCGTCGACAATATCCTCGACGACTTCAAGAGTGGGGCTTTGCACGGCCGTTCCGATATTTCCGGTGCCCGCAACTTGCGTGTCGGTGGTGATACGCTGAAATCCAAGCCGCGCGCCCAGCGTACGACTAAAATCGTCATTCGCTTCAACAATGCGGGTTTCAATTAAAACCTGACGCACGGGCTTATCTAATTGTGCGATGAGTTTACGGACCTCACGAATCTTGGCAGCGGTATCCTGGATCAGCAGGCTGTTGGTTCGTTCATCTACTGTGACGTTACCCCGCTCCGACAGAAGAGTGTTGGATTCGGTTTCGATTTGACCCACGCTGACACTACCAAACAAGGACTGCTCGACACCAGTATCCACAGCGCGGATTGATCTTAGAATTTTGGACATATCTGAGGCTTTCGCATAGTTAATCTGGACTACCTCCGATACCAACGGCTCGAGCTCCCGCACTTCCCTGCTGGCTTCCAGTTGTTGACGCTCTATAGCCTGAACTTCGGCGGCCGGTGCAACCCAAACCACGTTGCCTCTCTCCCGCATCGCCAAGCCTTTCGTCTGCAATATAATATCCAGCGCTTGATCCCATGGGACGTCTTGCAAACGCAACGTTAAGTCACCTTTCACGGAATCGCTGGTGACGAAATTCAGCCCAGTAAAGTCGGCGATGACCTGCAATGCAGCCCGCACGCTGATCTTCTGAAAATTCAACGAAAGTTTTTCGCCTGAGTAGCCGAACTCATCGACCTCGACTTCGTCTTCGGACGCTACGATAGGTGCAACCTGGATCGTAAACACGTTTCCGGCTTGGAACGCTTGCTGCTGATACTCACCCGCCGGGGTCACCACCATTCGCGTATTTTTACCTTGACCAAACGTGTCAATGGTCTGCACCGGGGTGGCGAAATCCACCACATCGAGTCGCCGTTCCAATTCTCCGGAGATCGCGGTATTAAGGAAATCAATAATGATCTCACCGGCTTCTTCTCGAATATCGATTCCAACCGAGGTATCAGACAGATCCACGATAACGCGGCCCGCCCCCCCTGTGCTTCGCCGAAAATCGATACGGTTGATGCTGTGCTTTAACGGCCGCTCCGCCGCGCTCGCAAAATGCTTCGACTTGTTACTGGTGGCGCTGGCCATACCGGAACTCGCGCTGGCAACGATCAACGTCATTCCGCCTTCGTGAATCTTACTTTCGTAAGACACCGAACGGACCAAATTCAAGACGATCCGAGTACGTCCGTTGGTACTGACGGCAACAATGCTCTGAACGGCTCCCGTACCCACTCGTACTACATTATCCGCGAGCTCACTATTGGTATCGAAAAAATCCAGTGCGACCCGGGGCGGCTTGTTAGTACTGAAATTCCCCGGCTCCTCTGGTGCGCGGTCCATACGCAGGTCGATCTGGATACGACCACCCGGCAACGGGCTGTAGGTAATTTCCCGCAACACATTTGGATTTTCTGACGCAGCATCTTCAGACGTCGATTCGCTCGCGGCCGACGTCGTGCTTGCGGCCAACATCGTGCTTGCGGCCGTCGATTCGCTTGCCGCCGACGTTGTGCTTGCGGCCGCGGTTACGGCCGCTTGCGCCGCTGCGAGCGCCGCGATGCGGTAGCCGTACTCCGACTCGGTAACTGCAATTTCTCTTGGCTCCTGCAGCAAGATATCCACATGCACTCGCTGGCCGTCGTCGGATAGATAGGGGAATATTCCTTTGACAACACCGCGACCTTCGACATCCACCGCGTCACGGCCTAACGTGGTTTGATCGAAGCTGATTCGTTGGCGCGTTCCACCATCCAACACAGTTGTTTGATATGTCGGTTGCCCATCTAACCGGAGAGCCACGGCGGCATCGCCATCGCCCTCCCAAGACAGCGAACTCAACTCTGCGGCCGCACATAGTGCCGGCACACAGAAGATGACTAAGCCACCCCAGAAGTAATTAAATCGGTTCCGATTAGCGCTTTGGACTACCCCGAGTTTGCTGTTCATGATTGGTTATCAGGCCCGTGCGTAGGTCGTTATAATTGAGAAATTAAAGTACAAACTAAACTTATGCTGCCGATTCTATCGTTGAACGCTGTAGTTCGTGCTCGCTATCGTACGGAAAGGCTCGCGAGCCGCTCCACCCAGGCGCCGTTGGGATCTTGGATCAGCTCTTTTATCGAAATTTGCTCTTCCGAAATATCGGTGATAACACCGTAACTTTGCCCGACATGATTCCCCTCCCGAACGCGATGTACTGTACCGTCCGGAGCGCGGATAATGACCCACGACGCCTCGTTCCGGAACAATGTGCCTACCATACGTAATCCGTCCAATGGATATTCTTCTAACGGCTCTTTTCGACGGGTTTCGTCCGGCGCTTGCCCGGACGCCGCTGGCGGTTTCTGTTTTGCAAGATTACTGGTCGAAAACGGGTCCACCAGAGTCATTGCCGCATATACAAACGTTTCACTCGGCCGAATTTGCGGTAATGGTTCAATCTTGGGCTTTCGATTCTTGTACAAGTTTTCGGTCCACTGCCGCAAATCGCCCATATCGCGCTCGGCGCAACCTGTCGCCAGCATCACGAATGCGGCTAATATTGCCATCGACCTCATGATCTTCATATTCATCCGTAACCTAATTAACTACCCTTCTTCTTCCGTCGCGAGCGTTTCTTTTTCTTGGTCCCTGCGCTCGCAGCATCTTGAGCCTGAATTTCCGACTCATCGAGATAATGATAGGTTTGAGTTACCGCGGACATTGTTAATAGGCCACCCGCGGCTTTCTTCTTTCCGCGGTTGATCGTAATATTCCCGATGGTAACGATTCTCGGCAACGCAGCCAGATCGCTAACGAATTCGGCAAACTGATGGTACGTGCCTCTCACTCGTAGGTTGATCGGTAAAATCGCGTAAAAATCGGCTTTGCGTTTGGGTTGCGGTTTGAATAATTCGAAGTCCAATCCACGCGCTATACCGGCTTGGGTGATATCGATCAACAATTCCGGCACTTCCGTACGGTTCGGTAACTGCCGAAGCATTACGCCGAAACTTTCCTTCATTTCCTGCATCTGCTCGCGGTAGGCGGGCAGATTGACGGCCAACGCTTTCTTTTGTTCGTAGGTCGCTTTGAGCTGCTGTTCTTTTTGCTCAGCCTGCTCCAACGCCATGATCTGATCTTTGACAACGAAGTAGTAGCCGGCATATAAAATGCCGGCACACACCGCCAGCGTACCGATAATCTTTAACCACCATGGCCAGGATGCTGGGTCTTGAAAATCGATTTGGCCAAGATTGTCAAACATCAGTTCTTGCCTCCGCAGCGTTTGAATGCGGCTGCATAGAGTCAGCCTGCGGGGCGGCCTCGCCTTGTTTCGGTTTTTTATTAGCGGACTGCTTGACCTTCAACGTAAACTTACTAATTCGCGTCCCGCCTTTCGGTGTCACGTTGATCACGTCGAGATTCGGTGCAGCGAACCAGTCGGACGCCTCGAGGTTACGCATCAATGTAGAGATACGAGCGTTCGATTGGGCAAAACCATTCAATACGATAGCCTTGCTCTGCTTCTTCAATGCGGTGAAGTACACACCCTTCGGCAGTTTGCGAACCAAGTCATCAAACACGTGCACAACTTGGGCGCGATCGGCCTGCAATTGCTGAATCACCTCCATACGCGCAATCAATCTTTCACGCTCACGGCGGATCTTATTGATCTCCTTAATCTGTGTTTCTACCTTAACAATTTCACTCTGAAGGTACATATTACGATTATTCTGATGATCGATAAGACCGGTCATATGCCACCAGGCATACGCTACCGAGAGCCCCATCAGCACCCAAGCTCCGATACTACCGCTAAAAAACTGGCGGTCTTGTTCGCGCCTGCGTATCTCGCGCCAAGGCAGTAGATTAATTCGCGTCATGCGTCAAAACTCCGCATTGCAAGGCCGCACGCCACCATCAACGATGGTGCGTCACCCCCCAACATCTGCGGCTTTACCCGCGATGCCAGCGACATATCGGAAAACGGATTAGCCGTCGCCGTCGGCACACCGACTCGGTTCGCCACGAGTTCATCCGCGCCCCCGATCTGCGCACAGCCGCCGGCTAGTAAGATGTGATCGACGCTGTTGAATTGGGTCGACGAATAGAAAAACTGTAGCGCCCGCATTGTTTCCTGGCACATGGCTTCCATAAACGGCTGCAGAATATCGGTTTGATAGTTATCCGGCAGGCCACCGACTTTCTTAGCGAGACCAGCCTCTTCGTAGGACAAGCCATAGCGTCGTTGAATTTCTTCGGTGAGCTGCTTGCCGCCAAACGCATGATCGCGAGTGTATATCGAACGATTGTTATGCATCACATTCATATGGGTTGTCGTCGCGCCGAAGTCGATCACTGCTACTGTGGACTCGACACCGCCCGATGGCAGATGTGACGTTAACAATGAAAAGGCCGCTTCCATTGCAAATGCATCGACATCGATGACCGCTGGATTGAGTCCCGGACCCTCGATTACTGCCACATAGTCGTCGACGATTTCCTTGCGGCATGCGGCAATTATCACGTCGTCTTCGTTCGGGTTCGCCGTCGACGGGCCGACGACTTCGAAATCCAAATTGACCTCTTCGAGGGGATACGGAATGTAGTGATCCGCTTCCATCTCAATCTGTTGTTCGAGTTCTTGTTCGCGCATACCGCTCGGCATCGTAATGGTCTTTGTGATGACGTGAGACGACGCCACGGCAACAGCGGCGTCACGGCGTTTCGTGCCTGAGCGTTTAACCGCCCGGTCAACCGCGCGGCTGACCTGCTCGACATCCGTGATGGCGTTTTCAACCACTGCGTTCTGCGACAACGGCTCAACCGTATAGCGCTCGACCTTGAACTGCTCCCCGCTGCGGCTGAGCTCCAGCAGCTTTACCGCCGACGAGCTGATGTCTATACCAATGAGTGGCGCTTTCTTTTTGGAGAAAAGTCCCAAGAAATTCCCCTATTTTCCTTATGTTACGGACGCAATGTGTCAGGTTGCATGAGATTCTAATGGCAACTATAGACGATGGGTGCGCAAAATGACAAATTTCTGTTCGAAGCCGCCCACCACTATAATCCTCCCAAATCGGCCGCCCGGGGCCCCGTTGGCGGGACTGCGCCCGCTAATGACAGCCTCCGCCTCATAGAATTAGCCGTTTTCGCGGATTTCCGGGTACCGTATGCGCCAAATCGCCCGCATGCCCGCCGACCCGATATCCGAATGCGTGATACAGACACAGATATCCTTAACATATATAGCACATGGTTCTCATAAAGATCGTCTTACGCCTGCTGGTGATTATTACCGGCCTGGGTCTCACCGCGGCGATCGCCGTAGGTGCGTTCGCCCTGACACTGGTGCCGGAGTTGCCTCCGATTGAGTCGCTGGCCGAGATAAAGCTCAAAGTACCGTTGCGAATTTATACCGCCGATCGGCAGCTACTGGGGGAATTTGGCGATGAAAGGCGTATTCCGATCTCTATTGACGATGTGCCAGACCCGCTGATTCAAGCCGTTCTGGCAGCCGAAGACGACGGCTTCTATCGACACCCGGGCGTCGATATTGTCGGGATCATACGGGCCGCGGTCGCCAATTTTCGATCCGGTGGTCACGGCCAAGGAGCGAGTACGATCACGATGCAAGTGGCGCGTAATTTCTTTTTATCCAATGAAAAGACGTATACCCGCAAGTTAAAAGAGGTGATGTTGGCGTTGCGTATGGAGCAAGCCCTCAGCAAAGGCCAGATCCTCGAGTTGTATGTCAACAAAATTTTCCTAGGGAACCGTGCCTACGGATTCGCGGCGGCAGCGCGCGTGTATTATGGCAAACAACTGCCGGAGCTGACGCTGCCCGAGGCGGCGATGCTGGCGGCACTACCCAAAGCACCGTCCCGCAACAACCCTTTATCAAACCCCGAGAGCGCTCGCGATCGGCGCAACTATGTGCTGCAACGCCTGTTCGATTTGGGTCATATCGATGCCGACGCGTTAAGCGCCGCGGCCGCAGCACCACTTACTGCCAGCCTACATATTACCGAACTCGACATTGACGCACCCTATGTAGCGGAAATCGCCCGGCAACACATGTGGGATCGCTACGGCGATGTGGTCTACGATGCCGGTTACAACGTGATTACGACGATACGTGCCGACCACCAGTTCGCGGCCGAACAGGCACTGCGCACTGGCTTGACCGAATATGACCGCCGGCATGGCTATCGTGGTGCGGGCGGTCACATCGATCTTACCGCTACTACTGCCGACACTACCACCGAAAGCACATTGCAAGAGTTCCCGGACAGCAGAGACGTAATCGCTGCGGTCGCCATTGAAATCGGTAAAAAGAGCGTCCAAGCGCTGTTACGTAGCGGCGGCGATACGGTTTCGATCGAATGGCCGGGGCTGGCCTGGGCACGCGCTTATCAAAGCGCACGGCGGCGGGGCCCGGAACCGAATCGCGCGGCCGATATCGTTCAGGCCGGCGATATTATCTACGTCCAGAAAGATGATGAAGGAGCATGGCGCCTCGCGCAAATCCCCGAAATCTCCGGCGCATTGGTGTCGCTCCACCCCAATACCGGCGCGATCGTCGCACTGGCAGGGGGATTCGATTATTACCTCAGTAAGTTCAACCGGGCGACACAAGCACAACGGCAGCCCGGCTCCAATATTAAACCCTTTATTTACTCCGCGGCACTCGAGAAAGGCTTTACTGCAGCATCTCTGATCAGTGGGGCGCCGATTGTGGTCGAAGACGCCGCGCTCGAAGACATGTGGCGCCCTGAAAATTACAGCGGCAAGATCTTTGGGCCGACTCGCCTACGCAAAGCACTGAGCTTATCGCTGAACCTTGTTTCGGTTCGCTTGTTGCGATCGATTGGTATCGACTTTGCGCGCCAACATTTAGCGCAATTTGGGTTCGATCCGAGCAATCTGCCGAACGGCTTATCGCTAGCGCTCGGTTCTGGATCATTGACACCTGTCGAGTTAGCCAGCGCCTACGCTGTATTCGCAAACGGTGGCTACCGAATCGAACACCATCTGATCGATCGGATCGAAGATGCCGATGGACGCGTGATTGCGCGCTCCGACGCGCCCACGGTATGCCGTGATTGCGTACCAGATTTCGGCGAACTCCGGACCGCGGAGACGCCGGCTCCGCGCTATGCACCACGCGTCATCAGCGCGGAAAACGCGTTTATCATGAACAGCCTAATGCGGCAAGTAGTGAAAAGCGGAACGGCACGCCGCGCGCTTAAGCTTGGGCGAACCGATTTGGCTGGCAAAACCGGAACCACCAACAATTTTCACGACGCATGGTTCTCGGGTTTTAACAGCAACCTCATCACCACGGTCTGGGTCGGATTCGATCAGCCGGGTGACCTTGGCCGCGGCGAAGCCGGATCGAAGGCGGCGCTGCCGATTTGGGTCGATTATATGGGATTTGCTCTGAGCGGCGTCCCAGAATCGGTTTTGCAAGTGCCCGATAGCATCACTACGGCATTCGTTCACAAGGAAACTGGCGAGGCGGTGCCATCCTCACACCCGGAAAGCTACGAGGAGTTTTTTATCGCCGGAACGGTACCCCGTACATCGTCAACCGATAACGGTTACTCCACCCCGACGTCCGGCGCAAATGGGTCTGCCACCGACGAACTTTTCTAAGCCCGATATGTCACGACCTCGGACGAGTATCGGTCTCAGATCCACTCGCCCGAATTTCGCTGGCGGGCCCGACCTAAAGAACCGCTGAACAAATCATGGAAACAGTAATGACAGTAATTCTGCTACGATTGGTCCGGCCCCGGAGTTATTCCCTCTAAACGCTATGCCACGCTCCCGCCCCGCCCCATCAAATCGCTCAAAACTGTCAGGATTCGCCCGACCCGGCACGGCCACTCTTGGCCCGGATCGTGCACGCCAACTCATATCTATCGAGGCCGCACGCATCATGGCCGACACCGGATTACGGGATTTCCATAGCGCCAAAGAGAAAGCACGCACGCGTCTTGACCTCGGCGACGCCGTCGGATTACCCAGCAATGCCGAAATTGATGGCGCGGTCGCCGACCAGATTTCCATTTTCGGCGATCACTCCAGCGACGAGCTTCGAAATTTGGGATTACGCCGCGCGAAAGAATTGATGTTATTCCTGCAGTACTTCAAACCTCGACTTAGTGGTGCGCTACCGCAGAGCGCGGTGACTCCCCATACGCCCATTGAACTCCACGTATTCGTACCCACGCCCGAAGATCTACTGCGATTTCTGGATCAAAGTTGTGTACCCCATGAGGTCCGTGACAAACGCCTGAGGTTTGGTGGGGGGACGGAAAGACGGTTACCTGTGATCGGCTTTTGCTTCGACGATGCCGAGATCGAACTCACAGTGTTTTCCGCACAGCGCTACCAATCTCCGCCACTTAGCCCGATCGACGGACGCCCGATGCCGCGTCTCACTCTACGTTCGGTCAACGAATTGTTGTCCAACTCCACGATCTAAAACTTGCCCGGATATTTCACGAAGGCGGACCATGAACCAGAACGCTTCTCAATACTTGAACCGGTTATTCCACATATCAAGGGTCTCGGCATGCGCACTGTTTGTCCGGTTCGGATTTCATGGGAAATCGGGCTATGTAGTCGGCGCGATCGTCCGCGGATGCATAGCCGTAGCTGTGCATCAAGGGGGATCGTGCCGAATACGACGCCCGATTTATCCTGAATCCGAACCCTTCATGAATTTTCCGAGCTAGCCCGAATACGCGTTATGTCCCGAGCACGTCGGCGCACGTGATGATCGCCGCCATACGTAATCCTCTTACCGCCGTGTTCGCCGCGACGGTGTTGTATGCCGTCGGCTATCTAGCCTGGTACTCGGTTACGCCGCTAGGGCTATATCCGGTTCTCGATGGCAGAGAACTGCTGGCACTGGCCAAAGCCATCAGCGCGGGCACATTACCGAAAGAAGCCTTCTACCGAGCGCCGCTGTACCCGGCGCTGCTGAGTTTGTTCGCCAGTGCCGGCTTGTCCGATCCACAGCTGATCATCGCCGCACGAATCGTTAACGGTGCGTGCCATATCGTGAGCACGGTCTTGATCATGAACATCGCGGGCCAAATCTGGGATCGGCCCCGTTCGGCAGCAGTCGCCGGAATCCTGTTTGGCCTAAACCCCGTGGTTTTACACTTTGTGGGGGACCCACTCGATATAACGCTGGCATTGACACTGATGTTAATCGGTTTGTACTCCGCGGTTCACGCCAACGGTCGACTCTCAGGGCTCGCAAGTTGCGGCCTGTTTTGGAGCCTTGCCACCCTTACACGACCGAATCTATTGCCGCTGGTTCTAGCCTGGCCGATCATCGCGGCCGTAAGACCCGGTCGCGGATCATCTCGATGGCAACGCGCTTGTGCTGCCGCCATCGGCCCTGCGGTGATTTTCGCTGCATTTGGTATAGCCAATTACAGTATCGCCAACGACTTTCGCCTGCTGCCATGGCAAGGCGCGTACAACCTGTGGGCCGCCAACAAGCCGGAATCCAACGGCCGCTACTACCAACAGACCACACGGGTGGTGGCGACCGATCCGTTAACCAATCCAACCCGGGCTGAATCGGAACGCTTGTATAAAAGCGAAAACCCCAATGCAACCCATAGTGAATATGGGGAGATGAGCCGCTACTGGCGCGACAAGACAATCGGCTACATCGCCGCGCATCCGTGGCAATGGGCGGGCTTGATGAGCACCAAGGTGTTCTATTTTCTTAACAATTTCGAGCAGTACAACAACAAGACGTATGTGTTCCATAAGCGCCGCTCACCGTGGCTGCGATTTAACCCGATCTGCTGGGCTTTACTGCTGTCGTTGGGGGTTGCGGGCGCGACGATTGGCTTTCGCGAATCACGTATGCGACTGATTATCATTAGCGGGGTTTTACTGACACTCGCTGCTTCGTTATTTTTCGTGAGCGCCCGATTCCGATTACCCCTGGTGCCCCTATTAGCGATTTTGGCCGGTTGGATGGGCCGATATTCAATACAGGAGTGGCGGCAACGACGTCTGTGGCCTGCCGCTTTAGCGGCAGTCATAGCCGGTGGCATTAGCTTGATTCCAATCGACAAAATCGAAGCTGAGAAAAC
>CAXMMZ010000190.1:0-5103 GCA_964194565.1 Arenicellales bacterium | reverse complement strand
TGCATCAAGTACACACAGTCACCCCCAAATCCGGTATCGTCCCAGTCAAGATCGATTGCTTTGGCCACATTGCTGCCTTTATTACGAATTATAATTTGGCCCCTACCGTTAAGCTCAAGCGTAGCCAGTTCGCCTTCGATTCGCATTTCACCCATGGTTAACCGGTGATTATCTGCAACGTGGTCACTCAAACGGTTGCCATCAAACACGGCCCGTTGCTGGCGCTCAAACTGCAGAATGAATATGCCCGCATCTTCACCTATGATCGCCGGG
Source organism: Arenicellales bacterium (assembly GCA_964194565.1). GTDB lineage: Bacteria > Pseudomonadota > Gammaproteobacteria > Arenicellales > JAOTWM01 > JAOTWM01. Next base: position 4,830 of record CAXMMZ010000190.1, on the reverse strand, counting down.
TTAAGCTGACGCAAATCCGCCCAAACGGCGTTGGGCTCGCCACAAAGATATCGAAACACATCGATAAAATGCACACCGGTTTCTCGAATCAGAAACTGTTCCATGTGCTGGAAGTAAGGCTGTCGGTCGAGATAAGCATCCGCACCCTGACCGTCTCCCGGCCGCAAGTCGAACCGGATCTGGTAAATCTGTCCAAGCCGGTTTTGATCGATTAATTCTTTAATTCTGCGATACCATGGCTGAAAGCGAAAGTTTTCATGAATCGCCAATATGTTGCCGGTGTCGGCCGCGATTCCAACCGCCTGTTTGGCCTGGGCGAGATTTTCAGTAAATGGTTTTTGGCAGATTACAGCGACGCTGTGTTCACAGGCGATCTTGATATGATCCAAGTGTTGTGTGGGTTGCAGAATAATATCGACCAAATCCGGTTGGCACTCTGACAGCATGGCGGTGAAATCATCGTAAGCCCGGTCGCCACCATACTCGTCTGCGAATGACCGGGCTTTGGTCATGTCGAGATCGCAGATTCCGACAATATCCACATCAAGGCGTTGCCACGCCTGATGGTGAAACTGGCTGAAATACCCGCATCCAACGGTAGCAAGGCGAAGTTTATTCATTAAGATACGGCAGATAGGATCAATTACATCAGTCGTGGACACTCACAAATTTATCTTAAATAATCAAGAGCAAATATGCGGGTAACCTGAACTCGCTGTACCGACCCGCTTTCCGGACTCGTCCGGACCCGGTGGTACTAACTAAAATTAACGGCCAACAACATTTGAATCGAGGCAATTTATACGAACCGCGGTTTGGAGAATTCGTGACGCTGATGGCGCTGATGATTTCTTTGGTGGCGCTATCTATTGACGCGATGCTCCCGGCACTCGGTGAAATCGGTCGTGATCTTGGGGTAACAAAGGACAACGATCGCCAATGGATTATCGGCGCCCTGTTTGCGGGGCTCGCCATCGGCCAAATGCTGTACGGCCCGGTTTCAGACAGTGTGGGTCGCAAACCGCCGATTTATGCCGGGTTCCTGCTATTTATTGCCGGTTGCCTGGTCTCCGCGTTCGCCACGAATTTCAACATCATGCTGGTCGGGCGGTTTTTACAGGGGTTGGGTGCTGCCGGCCCTCGAAATGTCGCCATTGCACTCGTGCGGGACCAGTATGAAGGCAATACGATGGCGAAGGTTATATCATTAGTAATGGCAGTATTTATTATAGTACCGGCATTGGCGCCAGCCGTCGGGCAAGGCATTTTACTCATTGCCCACTGGCGAGCAATCTTCGGGATGTTGTTTGCACTGGCGGTAATTTCACTGGTTTGGTTTGCTTGGCGTCAACCCGAAACGCTGGCGATTGAGAACCGAGTTCCATTTTCCGTCGCGCGCATCATGACGGCTATTGTCGAAGTCTGTACGCACCGCACCGCACTCGGATATACCATTGCCGCCGGGTTAATCTTTGGCGCATTCGTCGGTTTTCTAAGCTCCGTGCAGCAAATATTCCAGGAGCAGTACGCATTGGGCGCCAAGTTTCCGCTGTATTTTGCCGCCCTTGCGTTGTCCATAGGCGGTGCGTCACTCGCCAACTCCCGTCTAGTCATGCGTTACGGGATGCAGCAATTATCGTTGTGGGCAGTACTCACTGCCAGCGTACTGTCAACAGGATTTCTGTTATTTGTTCTGATTGTTCAGGGCAGCCCTCCCCTTATTGTGTTAATGACGTACCTGGTCACGCTGTTTTTTTGCATTGGCATTCTTTTCGGAAACTTCAATGCTCTAGCGATGGGGCCGATGGGACATATTGCCGGCGTGGCGTCGGCCGTGATCGGATTGATTACCACTGCTTTGTCCGTGCTGCTGGGCGCTTCAATAGGCGCCATGTATGACGGAACCGTTGTACCGATGGTGGTTGGTTTCACGGCATTTGGGGCCTTCGCGCTACTGGCGGTATACATTACGCAGCGAAGTGAGCGTTGCGGACAGAGTGGTAATTCTTAAGCTTGAACCTTCTTCGATTTAGTTAAGGCAGGCGAACGGGTTCACACGGGTCGTTAGCGTCACCCCGGCGGAGCAAAAGGACCTTTCAGTCGCGATATCGCACCTTTAGTACCATCCAACCCCCGGAAAACGTTGCCTAAATGGTGTTTGTAGGCTAGTTGGTTAACATTCCCAGAAAAACTAGATTGCCCACGAGGGTGTCCTGAAAACTATGAAAATACTAGCGAAATCACTTATTTGCCCACTACTCTTGGGCTTGCCAATCACTACCTTCGCATTAGGGTTGGGATCGCTGCAGATCCACTCCGGGTTCGAAGAGGCGCTCGATGCGGAGATCGATCTCCGGTCTGTGGACCCAGAAACGGCAGCCCAGTTGGAAGTGACCCTAGCATCGCCGGAAGAATTTGCGCGCGCCGGTTTTGATCGCAGCGCGCATTTGTTGGCAATCGAATTTGATGTCTCGCAGGGCTCAGGCGGCAACACGACTGCACGGCTTACGACGACGCAGCCGTTCAGAGAACCGGTTTTGCATATTCTCGTGGTAGCGAAATGGCCAGGAGGCCAGCTCGCACGCGAGTACACCGAATTGATAGAACCACCGCAATTACCGGACGATCAGCAAGTGGCCAATGCGGACCAAGAAATACCTGGGGCCGAACAAAATGTGATGGCAACGACACAACCGGTTCCGGACTCGGCTGCAACCACCGAACAGACCGAAGGCGAAAGCATATCACTGCAACCGTCACAGGCCGAGAACACGTTCGGACCGACTAAAACCGGCGACACATTAGCGGCAATTGCTGCCTGGGCCTTAGCGATGAACGGTGCTGGCGATGTCACCAAGGCGCAGATGATCGTTGCATTGTTGTACGACAACCCCGATGCGTTCATCGATGGTGACGTCAATTCATTGAAGGTAGGACAAACACTCTCGCTACCTTCCAACGAGACAATCTCCGCCACATCTGCGCAACAGGCCTCTGAGTTCATTTCCAAACAGTACGCCGCATTTGCGAAGCGCAATCGCGCGCTCGAATCTGCTTCCAAGAACGTCGCTTCCACGCCCACGGAGTCGAATTCCAATGCGGCGGTAGACAAACAAGAAGCGGCGATGGCTGACAAGGCCGCACAGCTCCGCAGTGAGGTCTCGACTTTGGAGCAAGAGTTGTCGTTCCGTGAAGAAAAAAACAGAGATCTTCAAAGCTTGGTCGATAAACTGGAAGAGGAGTTGAAAGAAACGATTCGCCTGACCGAGGCGAGCGACATGAATCTGACCAACACCGGGCAGTAATCGCCTAGGTCTCGTACCCGTGCGGATGGGTCTGGTGCCACCGCCAAGCGTTCGCGACAATCGTGTCAATTTTCGAACAAACCGGTTGCCAACCCACCGCTGCGATGAGTTTTTGCGGATCGGCCACGAGCCGTGCCGGATCGCCCGGGCGCCGCGGCGCGATTTTATAACTGATCGACTGCCCCGTGACACGTTCGACCGCCGCGATTACCTCCAACACGGAATAACCCCTGCCGGTCCCGACGTTATAAACCTGGGCGGTCCCCGCCTCGGTCCGTCGCAATGTGGCCCAATGCGCCGACGCGAGGTCATCGACGTGGATATAGTCACGAATACAGGTGCCGTCGGGCGTTTCGTAATCGTCGCCATAGACTTGCAATGCGTCGCTTCGGCCTAGCGCACACTGCAGAATCAATGGCAGCAAATGCGGCTCCGGATCGTGATGCTCGCCGTACTGACCATCCGCCGCCGCACCGGCTGCATTGAAGTATCGCAGCAACGTGTATTCATACCCGTAGGCCGCGGCACAATCACGGATCATCCATTCCACTGCCAACTTGGTACGCCCGTACGGGTTGGCGGGCTCTTGGGGTACAGATTCGCTGATTAGACGCTGACCCGCGATGCCGTAGGTCGCGCAGGTGCTGCTGAACAACAAACGCGAGACGCCCGTACTGCGCATCGCTTGTAGCACCGCCAAACTGCCCGCCACATTGGTGTCGTAGTAGCGCTGCGGATGCGTGACCGATTCCCCCACATAGGCCAGCGCTGCAAAATGCATGACCGCCTCAGCCTCGGTATCCTTCAGCGCCGACACCAAGCCGGCTTCGTCGCGGATGTCTCCGACGATCAAACGTTCCGCCGGGACGGCCTCGCGGTGTCCGGCCGAAAGATTGTCGTAGGCAACGGCATCCACGCCCTGCCCCAGCAAGTACCGCAAACACGCACTGCCGACATAGCCGGCGCCGCCGGTGACTAGAATTCGCATCGATTTTTGTCTGATCGGCGAATCATCATTCGATTTATATCAATGATTTATCGGAGTTTCCTAATGTCGACTAAGATTATGTTCGCCGCCCACTACGATGCTGTAGAAGACGTTAAATCAAACCGAGATCCGCTGTAGCACGACTCGCAAATCGGGTGGAATGGGCACGGGTTTGCGGCGCTCGCGGTCCACAAACACATGCACGAAATACGCGAGGGCGGCCGGGTCGTCGTCGCCGGCTTTGAACAAACCGATCTCGTAGCGCACGCTCGTATTGCCGATCCGCGCGACCCGCAACCCCGCATCAATGATATCGGGAAACGCGATGGTCTGGAGATACCGGCATTGGCTTTCGACCGCGACCCCAATCACCTCGCCGCGGTGGATATCCAGCACTCCGTTGTCGATAAGGTAGCGATTGGCGACCGTATCGACGTACGAGTAATACACGACGTTATTAACATGGCCGTACACATCGTTGTCCATCCAACGGGTTGGGATCGTGGCAAAATAGGGGTAACGATCACGAGACTCCGA
>CAXMMZ010000189.1:0-3075 GCA_964194565.1 Arenicellales bacterium | reverse complement strand
GGCTACCTGGCGAATCTGATCCAGCCAAGGATGTTCATGACCACCCATATGAACTTCGATCCATTTCTCAATGAAGAAACCGTGGCAGAGGTTCGAGAACACTGGAAGGGCCCGTATCACTTTGGGGCCCCCGACGGGATTGTTGTAAATATGACTAAAGATATGGTTTGGGTCAGAGAAGGCATACTTCCCGATTTCCCCAATAGCCGTGCGCCGCAGTTTGATTTCACCAATGGTCAGCTGGTCGTACCGCTCCCGCCTACCAGCCGTGCAGAGATTCAGGAACCGTTTGTGCGTGAACAGCAGATTGACCCCAAGTTATATTATCCGGAGGGTTATCTCCCACATCTGCTCGAAGAATGGCCGGTGGACAGCGATCTCGTAGTCCCTGTGGATGCATTGCCAGAGAACCTGAGGCAAAGCATGGGGGCAGCCTGGAGACAGAAGCAGGAGAATCTTGAGATTCTTAATAGTCAGTAATCTAATAGCAAGATAAACCTTAATTACCATAAGCTGCATCTAATTGCGGTGCAGCTTATGGTCGTTGGTCACAAACAGAGTTATCTGCATTTCTGCAATTTAGTTCATTAACAGTTAGCCAAAGGCAGTTAGTCAACCAAGATTCGTAAATGACCGCAGAGGGTTGGGTGCTGACGAAGTCGTCATCCAGTAGCGCTAGCCCACACCTGCGAGTTAACTTGTCAGTACCCGGAATTATCGTGCCCGGCGCGATCAGTTCGTCAATCCGAACCAGCCAACAACGCCGCAACTATGCGTGCGCTGCGAGCCGCTCCTTCGCAATTGAATCCCGCTCGCGGATTCAGTGCCATGGCGACCGCGCGATCGACCGCCGCGGCCAGGTTCGCCGCATCTAATAATTCGTGTGGGACGACTTGCGCGCGGCCGAGGTTCCTTATCCGCGCCGCGCGAAGAGTTTGCTCCGTCTCGCCTACCCCAACAAACGGCACCAAAACTGCCGGGGTGCCGACATGCAATAAGTCTAGCGCAGTGTTATACCCGGCCTGCGATATCGATACCGCGGCGCGGCGCAGCAGTTGGCGAAAGTCCGGACGCGCACGCTCGACTGTGATACCGGGGGCGACCCGGGCCGTTAATGCCCGAAACTCAGGCTCGGCCAATCCGTCGCCAACCAGGCAATGCCACGGCTCATCGTGTAGGCGAGTTAACGGCCGCGCGTCGAGAGCGGTGGCGAACAACTTCGCACCCACTGCACCACCGCCAGCCGATACTACGACGCCCGCGCGACGCGTATCGCGGCTCTCTGTTGTTGATTCCGCGCCGTTGGCAAATTCGGAGTCGTCGCGGTCTACGACAAAACCCGTGTAATTAATCTTATCCGCGATTTCAGCGGCGGCCGGGTAGCTTTCCTCTAGGGTGATTAATGCGGGGTCGCCGTGCACCAACACTATATCGATATAGCGACGCACCATGGCGATGGTTTCCGCCACACGTTCGGGCTTCGATTGGCGTTGCAGGATATCGCGAATCGAGCATAGTACTTTCGGCCTCGGGCACCACGAGTCCACCAACTCCAACAGCGGGATTAATTCGAACCGCAGTTTCCGCCTCCCAAACGGAAACGATTCGACGATCAGAATTTGCGGTTGCACGCGATTGACGATATCCAATAGCTGCCTGCAGCGACGTCGTCGCCAAGCGTCGGTAATGGGCTGGCCGTCGGCGTCGACCAATTCACTAATGCGCTCGTCGCGAGCTTTTAGTGCCGGCAACTGACACACTTCACTCGCGCCAAAATCAATGCCTGATACGGGCGCGCCGCCGCTAATCACCGTTACCGCAAGATTTTCGACTTGCATTGCACGCGCGAGCGCGGCGGCTCGACGTAAATGTCCGCTGCCGAGCAAGTGCTGAACGTAAATTACAACGCGGGCGCGATTCACCATCGCACTTGAGCTGTATTAATTGAAGGTCGGAATAATGAGGTCAGACAATGGACTGTACGGCAGGTGACACCGTGGAGCGTGATTCGATGCCGTCTTTGACGCGCTGATTAATCGTGTCCAGTCCGTCCAGCAGATCGGGTATTTCTGCATCCGACGGCAACGGCTGATGCGATAACCCATGCAGGGCGGCGATCGTAGTCTCAACACGCAGACCGTTGTCGGGGTCGAGCACTTTGACCAATCCAAGCGCTGCCGCACGCGCGGCGCGGATCGCTTGTTCCGCACGGGGTTTCGTACGCGGCATGATTATCGCCCGTTTATTCAATGACAAAATTTCACAGAATGTATTGTATCCACCCATCGACACCACCCCAACGGCGCGCGCCATTAGATTTTCCATGTGGCTGTCGAACGTAATCGCATCAACCGAATCAAGCTGCGCCACCCGCGCCAAGAACTGTTCTTGTTGCGCCGGGGGCATGAACGGACCCAGCACGATTAGCGCGGGATAGGGCAACGTAGCATCGGATTCATAGGCGAGCAACATCGCGTCGATCATGGCGTATCCGTCCCCGCCGCCACCGGGTGTAACCAACAAATACGGCTCGTTAAGATCGATCGGGGTGCGCAACACCGGTTCCAATGGCACCGTTCGGCGCAGGTATCCGGTAAACAATGTTTTATCTTGCAGCTGCGGCGGTGCGCCGACCTCCGACAACGGATCGCCCATCTTCGCAATACCATATATCCAAATCTCGTCGTACAGGTCGCGCAACGCAGGTGTCACCTGCTTGCGTTGCCACTCGCTACGCAGCAACGAAGATTCGTCCATGATGTCGCGCAAACCTAAAACGATGCGCGTGCCGCTGCGTTTGAGCATTTTCAACGTGTCGGTGACTTCGCCTTGCAGACCTAATGGCTCTTTATCCACGAGAAATAGATCAGGTGCGAAGGTCTCGGCCGAATGACGAATTATGGATTCGCGCATCTTCAGGGTTTGCGCCAGATCGATATGCAACGCCAGCGATGTGTATTCACCATTATGTAGTTTAATCACACCGGGAATACGCACGAAATCGACCCGTGCGCGAAAATCGAAGCTACCGATAATCGGCGATCCGGAAAGAATAAGAACACTAAGGCCTTTGTA
>CAXMMZ010000188.1:0-2034 GCA_964194565.1 Arenicellales bacterium | reverse complement strand
CGCTGCTTTGAGGGAGATATAGACGCCCCGATATCCCGGTTGTTTATGGTCGACCGTGTTGTACTTGACCCAACTTGCGAAGGCCGTGTCCCGCGCTATATCCGTGACTAATATCGTCCGGTCGATATTTTCCCGTAGCCCAGGCGCGCAAAACTGCGCCTGCATCGTGCTGATCTCGCGTTGATCTAAATCAATTCGGTCGCGCTTGATGGACTCCCACTCCGCTTCGACAAGCTCGCGATACCGCTCTATCCCCAAGGCATTGACGAGGATTTTTATTCGCGCTTTGTATTTGTTGTCGCGCCGCCCATACTGGTTGTAAACGCGAAGTATCGCCTCGAGGTAGGACAACAGGCGCGACGCCGGCAGGAATTCACGGATCACCTGACCGATATGCGGAGTACGACCCAATCCTCCCCCCACCAACACCTCGAAGCCGATGCCTTGTTCAGGGTTGTTAACGAGGTGCAAACCAATGTCGTGAACTTGGGACGCGGCACGATCGCGCACCGCGCCGGTCACCGCGATCTTGAATTTTCTCGGCAGATACGAGAACTCCGGGTGCAACGTCGACCACTGCCGGATAAACTCGCAATACGGCCGCGGATCGGCCACCTCGTCCACGGCAATGCCGGCCAAATGATCGGTCGTCGTATTGCGTATGCAGCTGCCGCTGGTTTGTATCGCGTGTAATTGCACCGTCGCAAGATCTGCCAAAATTTCGGGCACCCGCGGCAGCTCCGGCCAATTGAACTGAATATTCTGACGCGTTGTAAAATGGCCGAAACCGCGATCGTAATTCCGTGCCACCTGAGCAAGCATGCGTAGCTGAGCCGCTGACAACTGCCCGTACGGTATCGCCACCCGTAACATGGGCGCGTGGCGTTCGATATACAGGCCATTCATCAATCGCAGCGGCCGGAACTGTTCGTCGTTTAGCTCGCCGGCAAGATAACGCTCACTCTGACCGCGGTACTCGTCGACCCGCGTGTCGATGATTTCCTGATCGAATCGATCGAAGCGATACATACCGGGCCGGGCATCGGCAGTCGCCTGTGACGGACTCGGTGGGCTTACCACGACCGAAAGCGGCGGCACAGCCGACCGTCCGGCCGACTTTCGTTCTACAACTTCAACAGCCTGAATCGATTGATACGACATGGCATTCCCCTCATGAACAACTTGACGATAAACATCGAAGACGCTCCGCAACGGGAGCGGCAAATCAGGGGAACGCTGGAAACTGGTAAATCGCGGTGTGGATACTTAGCTTGATGGCAAATCCGCGGCGCGCAGCCCTACGTTCCCCTGTATACAGAGGCAACACGGGGCGCAACACATCAAGGCGATGTGGGCTGGGCTGCAATTGGGACGGCCACTAAACATGCGTTTATCATAGCAACGCCATTTTCCGAATGCAAACCGCAGCCAACGCTGGGCCGCCAAGCGGCGTTGTGAGTAGTTCCTGGCAGAGGCGCTTAACTCGAATCGACGGCCGGCTTAATACGGAATATTCCGGCATCGACCGACGTCACCGTGACTTTCGCGCCCGCGCTGATTTGATCGGCCTCTAACGCGCCGTCGATTTCGACCCGCCAGTTTATGCCCGAGTAACGTTTGTGGCCGGGCTGGGTTCGACTCACGTTTTCGTCCAGCCGGAATGAATAGCCGATGAGATCGCTGCTGGTATCACGAGCGGCCCGGTCCTCGTTTTGAAAGCGTAATAATGGCTTCCAAAGCAACACTGCACTTAGTGTGGAGCTGATACCGAAACACGCGATACCCGCAAGCCAAGTGCTCGGCACGACCCCGAGCGATAGCAAAGCACCGGTTATGAGCCCACCGATGCCAGCGAAAAGCACAACACCGGTCGCCATACCCAGTACCAAAATTTCCAGCGTGAGCAAGACAAAACCGACCGTAAACCAAAACGCGCCCTGGTGCGTATTGAGATAGTCGATCATATAGTCATCCCCTAGGCGCTGTCCGGATTAAACGCACCGCTTTTGTTCATCGCAGTCACAACGGCGACGG
>CAXMMZ010000187.1:0-2722 GCA_964194565.1 Arenicellales bacterium | reverse complement strand
AATCCGACCGATATGCTCATTAGCACTATCAGCCGCAACGATTGCCACCGCGGCCGGCGAGGGTCCATTTCCGAATCGCTGCGCCTCTGCGGCGGTTACTCGTGCGCGAACACGTCGCCCAGCATGTCCATTTCCTCGAGTGCTCGCCCGCATCCGTGCGCGACACAGGTTAACGGATCGTCGGCGATGATGACCGGCAAGCCGGTATCGCGCATAAGTCGGCGATCCATGTCCCGCAATAACGCGCCGCCCCCGGCCACCACCATACCTTTATCGCCGATATCGGCACTGAGTTCGGGCGGGGTTTTCTCCAATGCCTGGCGAATCGCCTGCACGATCGCAGACAGCGGGTCGCTGATGGCCTCGTATATCTCCCCGCTGGTAATTACCACGCTACGCGACATACCTTCGGTGATGTCGCGCCCTTTGATCTCCATCTCGCGGTGTTCGGACTTCGACCACGCCGAGCCGATGGTATGTTTCACACGCTCTGCGGTCGCCTCACCGATCAATATACTGTGCCGTCGGCGTACGAAATTGATGATGGCCTCGTCGAACGTATCGCCGGCCGTGCGCAGCGACTGCGAGTAAACCATACCGCCGAGCGACAGTATGCCGACTTCGGTCGTGCCGCCACCGATATCCACGACCATCGACCCGGTCGGTTCCCCCACCGGTAAATTGGCGCCGATCGCGACCGCCATTGGCTCCTCGATCAGATACACCTCGCGGGCACCCGCTCCCGTCGCCGATTCGCGGATCGCGCGGCGCTCGACCTGGGTCGAGCCGCAGGGCACGCAGATGATGATGCGGGGGCTCGCAAAGAACCGGTTTTCCTGGACTTTGCGGATAAAGAACTTGAGCATGACCTCGGTGATCGTGAAATCCGCGATAACCCCGTCTTTCATGGGCCGGATCGCCTGGATATGGCCCGGGGTACGCCCAAGCATGAGCTTGGCCTCCCGTCCCACCGCCAATACCTGTTTGTTGTTCACCCCCATCCCGGAATGGCGAATCGCGACCACCGATGGCTCGTTCAGGATAATCCCTTTGTCGCGGACATAGATCAACGTGTTGGCCGTACCAAGATCGATCGCGAGGTCGTTGGAAAAGAAGCCGAGCAGACGTTTGAACATTCAGTGATGAACTTGGCGGGCGAACCAGCGTGTAATGTAGCAATGGGCAAGCATGTATTCAACTAAAAGCACAGTGTATGATAACTATTTTATGCTGCGCAAAGGCGATTTGTTAGTTATGAAGTTTTCACGTGACACGATACTCAAAATCGCACATCTGGCACGACTTGAAATTAACAACGACATGATCGAAACCTATGCGCACGAGTTATCGCGTATTCTCGAATTAGTGGAACAGATGAACAACGTCGATACGACCGATGTAATGCCAATGGCGCACCCTCAAGATTCCACGTTGCGATTGCGCTCGGACGCGGCCAATGAGCCCGACCAACGCGATCATTTCCAGACGATTGCGCCGGCTACCGAGGCCGGTTTATACCTCGTCCCGAAGGTCATAGAGTAGTTTTTTTGTCATTAGAATCAATCATATAAGCGGATTTATTGCGGCCATGGGCAGACCCATCGGGGTTCGCAGTTTATGCAAAACCTCTGCAATAGTGCTGACAAAAAGCGCATTTCATGAACCCTGATCAGACCGTAGCGTCACTCAGTGAAGCACTACGAAGCGGACATATCGGCGCGCAAGAAGTGACGCGTTTTTATCTCGACCGCATCGCAACCCACGCAAACTTAAATGCGTTCATAACCATCGATGAAGAACGTGCACTCGAACAAGCTCGCGCCGCCGATGCACGGCGGCAACGCGGTGAGGCCACAGCACTCACCGGTGTGCCGTTATGCCATAAAGATATCTTTTGTACGAATGGCATGTTAACGAGTTGCGGTTCGCGCATGCTCGCAAATTTCATATCGCCTTATAGCGCGACTGTAGTACAACGTCTCGACGACGCGGGCGTCGTGACTTTAGGCAAGACCAATATGGACGAGTTCGCGATGGGCTCATCCAACGAAACTTCGTACTTCGGTCCGGTAAACAATCCGTGGGACCCGTGCGCTGTGCCCGGCGGCAGTTCCGGGGGCTCGGCAGCCGCCGTCGCGGGCCGCCTGGCCCCGGCCGGCACTGGCACCGATACGGGCGGCTCGATCCGTCAACCTGCGGCATTTTGCGGTGTAACGGGGCTCAAACCGAGCTACGGCCGGGTTTCCCGCTATGGCATGGTGGCCTTTGCGTCGTCACTGGACCAGGCCGGTCCGCTGACCCAGAGTGCCGCGGATGCCGCGTTATTGCTGGAGACCATGGCCGGATTCGACCCTAAGGACTCGACCTCGGTCGACACCCCGGTCGATGACTACAGCGCCGGGCTCGGAGACTCGATACACGGCCTCAAGATCGGCCTGCCCCGGGAATTCACGGGCGACGGCGTCGAGCACAGCGTGGCTGCGGCCGTGCAGGACGCCATCAAGCAATACGAGGCGCTCGGCGCTCGGGTCGTCAATATCTCGCTGCCGAACAGCGAACTCGGTATCCCGTGCTACTACGTCATCGCGCCCGCGGAGGCGTCTTCTAACCTATCGCGGTTCGACGGCGTACGCTACGGCTTCCGCGCCGACGACTACGACGATCTACTCGATATGTATAAGAAAACCCGCGGCCAGGGCTTCGGCGCGGAGGTCAGGCGCCG
>CAXMMZ010000186.1:0-1879 GCA_964194565.1 Arenicellales bacterium | reverse complement strand
CCGCAGAAATTGCCGCCAACGAAGATGTCAAAGAATTCTATCTCGGCCAGGGTGGAGGCGCAAAACGCAAGTCATTCAAGGACATCAAATCCTACAAGCGGCGCAAACGTTGGTTGTAGGGTGTTCTGGCTTTCCGGCGGGTGTAGGGCATAGCGGTTATGGATGATAGTTTATACTTCGATAGCCTCGAATGCCGCGATCCCGAACAGCGCGAACGCGATGTGTTTAATGTTTTGGCCGCACAGATCGAGCACGCCCGGGCACGCGCGCCCGCTTTCGCGGCGTCACTAACGGGAATTTCCGGTTCCGACATTGACGACCGTGACGCGCTCGCACGGTTACCGGTTTTGCGGAAATCGGAACTGGTGACGTTGCAACGCAGCACGCCACCGTTCGGTGGGTTGGCGGTGGCGCCGGTAGCGGACCTCAGGCGTGTGTTCGCTTCTCCGGGCCCGATTTACGAGCCGGAAGCGCGGCGCGATAACTACTGGCGCATGGCGCGCGCGCTATACGCGGCCGGCCTGCGCCGCGGTGAACTCGTGCACAATGCGTTCGCGTACCATCTCACCCCGGCCGGCTCCATCATGGAAAGTGGTGCCCACGCGTTGGGATGTCCGGTCATTCCGGCCGGGGTCGGACAAACTGAACAACAACTCGATGTGATCGCGCAGCTAAAGCCATCCACTTATACGGGTACTCCTTCGTTTCTGAAAATACTTCTGTCAATGGCACACGACCGTGACACCGACATCTCGTCGTTGAACAAAGCGTTGGTATCGGGAGAAGCCTTACCGCCGAGTCTGCGGCAGCACATCGAAAATGCCGGTGTGAGTGTCTTGCAATGCTATGCCATGGCCGATCTCGGATTGATCGCGTATGAATCGCCCGCGCGCGAAGGTCTAATACTCGATGAGGAAATCATCGTCGAGATCGTGCAACCGGGCACCGGTGATCTCGTCGCCCAGGGCGAGATAGGGGAGGTTGTGGTTACGACGTTGAACCCCGACTACCCGCTAATTCGATTTGCGACAGGAGATTTATCCGCGGTATTACCGGGTGCGAGTCCGTGTGGCCGCACCAATATGCGCATTACGGGGTGGATGGGTCGGGCCGACCAAACCACGAAGGTGCGCGGTATGTTTGTGCACCCTGCGCAGATCGCCGAAGTGAGCAAACGTCACACCGAGATCCTACGCGCCCGTTTGGTGGTCGATCAACACAACGGTCAAGATCGGATGGCGCTGCGTTGCGAATGTCTGACCAAGCCCGACGGTTTGGAGGACGCAATCGTAGCGACGCTTCGCGACGTCTGCAATCTTCGCGGTGAATGCGAATTGGTAGAATCGAACTCATTGCCGCGCGATGGCATTGTTATCGATGACATTCGTAGTTACGAGTGAAAGCGGCGGTATTTTCCAGGAATGCGGCCGTCACCGATAGCGCGATGAACGAAGTGAGCGAACTACCGACCGGTGAGGCATCGCTGATCACATTGGCGATGCCGGCCGATGCCAATCCCAACGGCGATATCTTCGGCGGCTGGTTGATGTCGCAAATGGATATTGCCGGGAGTAACTACGCGTACTTTATCGCGCACGGTCGCGTCGCGACCGTGGCGGTCGAGGGTATGGTATTTCATCTGCCGGTGTACGTCGGAGATGTGGTTAGTTGCTACTGTAGCACCGAACGTATCGGACGTACCTCAATGGCGATCCGTGTCGAGACTTGGGTGCGGCGTCGCGACGGTGCGCATGAGCGCGTAACGGAAGGATTGTTTACCTTTGTCGCGATCGATGCAGAAGGTCGGCCCACGCCGGTACCTCGGGATTGATTTCGGATTTTCTGGACGTGGGAACGCCGCAGCTATCAAATCTCATTG
>CAXMMZ010000185.1:0-7272 GCA_964194565.1 Arenicellales bacterium | reverse complement strand
CGCACCGCTAAAGCCGTTTTATCTGGTTGACGCGAGTATCTATCTGTTTCGCGCGTATTATTCATTCCCTGATGAGTTTGCGGATGCCGATGGTAATCCAACTAACGCGCTGAATGGGTTCGCGCATTGGCTATGTCAATTCCTCGAAGAAACTACAGCCTCGGCGATCGCAGTCGTATTCGATCAAAGTCTGACTTCATCGTTTCGCAACGACTTGTATCCTGCCTATAAGGCAAATCGGGACCCCGCTCCGGAACAATTAAAGCGGCAATTCAATTGGGCTCGCGATTTGACCGCGGCACTGGGCATACCAGTGCTGAGTAGTCCTGAGTACGAGGCCGATGACCTGATAGCAAGTGTTGCGCATCGCGTATGCCGGCAACGCTACCGAGTCGTATTTGTGACCGCCGATAAAGACATTGCCCAATTATTGGCGGCCGACGATATCCTTTGGGATCATGCTCGGTCCCGCACCTTTCGTGCCACGCAGATAAAATCGCAGTTCGGGGTAGAACCCGCTCAGATCGCGGATTTTCTCGCGCTGGCCGGCGACGCGGTCGATAATATTCCTGGCGCCCCCGGCATCGGCGCCAAAACCGCGCAAAGATTGTTGGAGGAGTACCGTACGTTGGATGGCATATACGATAACTTGGAGGAAATTGGGCATATGCAGATTCGCTCGGCGAAGCGTATCCAGAAGACATTGCGTTCGTGCCGGGACACAGTGTTTATGTTCCGCAAGCTGACCGGGCTTGCGGTCGATGCGCCGTTACCCGTCGAACCGTCCAGGTTGGTACGCGGGTCGGTGAACGAGGCTGAATTAACGGCTGTGATCGGCAATGATCGCGTGGGGGAGCGCTTGGCAACACGTCTGCGCAATGCCGGAAAATGCCGCTAGCATTAGGGGTCGGTATATAATCCCGCCGGCCGCACGTTAAATCGGATAGAAGCCAGAGGACCGCGGCTGGAACCTACACATGTACGCGTCGTACTTTAATCTGAGGGAGTCACCGTTTTCGATTACGCCGAACCCGGACTACTTCTATCTGAGCGAACAGCACAAAGAGGCGTTCGCGCATTTAATATATGGCTTTCAACAGGACGCGGGGTTCGTCTTGCTGACCGGGGAAGTGGGCGCCGGGAAAACCACGCTGTGCCGGTGCATTATGGGGGTGTTGCCGGAGGGCGTCGATGTGGCGCTGATCTTGAACCCCCGTATCAGCGAAAGAGAGCTATTAGGAATGATATGTGATGAACTGCATATCAATTACCCCAAATCGAGTACTAAAAAAAACCGTTTGGACCGGCTAAATGAGCATCTACTGCAATCCCATGCGGACGGTCGGCGCACCGTATTATTGATCGACGAAGCGCAAACATTGTCGGATAGGGCGCTGGAACATGTACGGCTGCTCACTAACCTCGAAACCGCCAAGCACAAGCTGTTACAAATTATATTGGTGGGACAGCCCGAGTTAATCGAAACTTTAGATAAGCCCGAGTTGTATCAGCTAGCCCAACGGATAACCGCACGTTTTCATCTGCGGCCCTTGCCGCTGCGCGATGTCGAAGGGTACATCGATCACCGCATACAAACCGCCGGCAACCGCGAGCGCATTTTTACCGACGCCGCGATTCGGACTGTGGCACGATTGTCAAATGGTACGCCCAGACTGATAAATATTATCTGCGACCGCTCGTTACTTGGTGCGTATGCCAGCGAGAAAACCAAAGTTACGGCGGGCATGGTACATTCCGCCGCGAAACAGGTCAGTGGTCGCAATCGCCGCCGTAGGTACATTCGGCCACTGGTGTATGCAGCAATGGCTATGGTTGTTGCGTTGCTTGGTGTAAGTATCTATTACCGTGCCGACCCACACAGCGCTGCCACCATTGCCCAAGGTATGCAAGTGAAACTAATGGAATGGTTGGCATTGATTCCGGGCTTTCGCGCCAATGCCGGTGGATGAGTTCCATTCTGTGTTGCGTGGCGAGGCATGGCAATAGGCGTATGGTGGCGATGGCTGTGGCCGCCGCCGGCCCAGCATCGCAGCCTGCGGTTATGTAACGACGCGCACGCCGATGTCATATATTCTTGAGGCACTAAAAAAATCCGAGCGCGAACGCTCGTTCAATGACATTCCTATTCTCAAAACCACGCCGGGTCAGACACGCGGCGGCGCTTGGCGAGCGGCGTTTTGGGTGCTTCTCGTGGCCGTACTCGGGGTCGTAGCCGTCGCTGTTTATGTAGGCCTGGATTGGGCTAGCGTTCCCGGAGCGGCGTTGTTGGCACCGGAAGACGACACATCGTTCCAGCGCCAGCCCGAATCGCGGCCGGTCCCAAGCGGCAATGCGACACCAGTGCGCGGGCCGGAATCGGCAGCGGCGTTGACGGATAAAGCGACACCGGCGCGTGAAGTCGAAACGGAACCCGCATCGATTGTGCTCGAGGTCGCGCCGCCCGAACCCGAACTTGCCCCGGCGCCCGGTACCGAATCGCTCGCAGAGCCCGCCGCCAAGGCCCCGGCCGAGACCGTTTTACAGATTACAGGATTGCCGCCAGAACTCGCGGACGTCGTGGTCAATGTTATTTCTTATTCAACCGACAGCGATCGCCGTTTTATTATGGTGGGTCATCGCGTCCTCAAAGAGGGCGATGCGTTACCGGCCGGCGGTGTTATTGATTCGATAAGCAGAGACGCAGTCATCGTCGCCTATGCGGGTCGGCAATATCGGCTACAACCTTAGTCGGAGGCTACTATGGAAAGGCGTCACGTTTTTATAATATCGGACCGCACCGGTATCACTGCGGAGACATTGAGCCATAGTTTGTTGACGCAGTTCCCCGGAGTGCACTTCCATACTGTCGCCTTGCCCTTCGTGGATTCGATTGAAAAGGTCGATGAAGCGGTGCAGCGAATCGATGCAGTCGGCCGGGAAACTGGTAATAAACCGCTGGTATTCACGACATTTGTCGAGGATATCCACCGTGAGCGGTTGCAACGGGCGGAGGGGATATTTTTCGATTTTTTTGATACTTTTTTGGGTCCATTAGAGCGTGAACTTAAGACCGAATCTTCACATAGCGCCGGACAAACCCATGGCATGGTAGATGTCGCCCGCTACACGTCCCGCATCAGCGCGGTGAATTTTTCGGTGCATTGCGATGACGGCATTCACACCAGTAGTTACGATCGGGCGATGGTCGTTTTGATGGGCGTTTCCCGTTCAGGGAAGACTCCTACGTGCCTATATTTAGCGCTGCATTTTGGAATTTACGCGGCGAATTATCCACTAACTGAGGATGATTTCTCGCAGCAAGTGTTTCCGGACACACTGCAGACACACCGCGATAAATTGTTCGGTTTGACAATCGACCCGGAGCGGTTGCAACAGATTCGTCAGGAACGACTTGGCAGCGGTCACTACTCGGAGTTGCGCCAATGCCGTTATGAAGTAACCCAAGCCGAGGCGCTGTATCGGCAGCAAGGAATCTCTTATCTCGATGCAACTTCAATGTCGATTGAAGAAATCGGTACCACGGTTATTCATCGCATGAAGCTGCATCGCGATCCGTACTAACCGAAGGCGCGTGCGACAGCGGTAGGCGCACGCGATTTAACGCCGGTTCTTGTAGAATTCGCCCCGCTCGTAGCGCGAACAGCGCTTGCCATGCATTGTTCTGTTTATCAGCTCCCAAATGACAGTATATCGCCGGCGCTAAAATAGCTATAAACTATTGAATTACATTAATTTCCATACAGATTT
This sequence comes from Arenicellales bacterium, assembly GCA_964194565.1. Classification (GTDB taxonomy): domain Bacteria; phylum Pseudomonadota; class Gammaproteobacteria; order Arenicellales; family JAOTWM01; genus JAOTWM01. The sequence goes on along the minus strand of CAXMMZ010000185.1, from coordinate 3,504 downwards.
GCGGTTGATGACTTTGCCAGGAACTAGGCCGACTACAAGAAAAAACCAGCATCAAGCTCACGCCCCGCCATTATTGTGTATCTCAAAATCTCCGAGGCGTGCAATCGCAGATGCCGATTTTGCATTATTCCGCAACTACTCGGTTCGCTCGTGAGTCGGCCGATAGATGAGATTATGGGGGAAGCCGAGAATCTGGTTGGCGCTGGAGTGCAAGAGTTGCTGGTGGTATCGCACGACACCAGCGCCTACGGAGTGGATATCAAGCATCGGCTGATGCGGGTTGTGGTGACCACGAATTATCCCCACATACAACGCGGGTCTTCAGGAATTTAGAATGCCAATTTACGAGTTTTATTGCAAAGACTGCCATACGATCTACAATTTTTTCTCGAGGCGCATCAGCACCGACGGAAGCCCGGCTTGTCCGCGCTGTGGATTGGCCGAGTTGGTTCGTCAAGTATCGCTGTTTTCCGTATCGAAGGGGCGTGGTGATGACGAAGAGAGTGGTCCTGATGACCTCGATGAGAGTCAAATGGAGAAAGCCATTGAGTCGATGAGCGGTGAGTTCGCAAATATCGATGAGGACGATCCAAAACAGATGGCGCGGCTCATGCGCAGGCTGTACGACAGCACCGGACTAAAAGTCGGAGCGGGCATGGAGGAGGCGATTCGCAGGATGGAGGCCGGCGACAATCCGGATCGCGTCGAGGAAGATTTGGGTGACGTGCTTGAACAAGAGGACCCGTTTGCGGGTGGTTCGGTTACCCGGCTAAATGACCTGTGCCGTAAATTTCTGCCGCCGAAGGTAGACGAAACGCTATACGAGATGTAATCGAAGTGCCCCGGATTTCCGGTGGCGCGCGGGGCGTGGCCGAGCATTGGTACAGATCGCCAAAGACAATTCATACTCAGTAACGATGGTTGATATTTCACAAAACATTAGTCGCCGGCGCACGTTCGCGATCATCTCGCACCCTGACGCCGGTAAGACCACCCTGACCGAGCAGCTATTGTATTTAGGCGGTGCTGTGCAGATGGCTGGCACCGTCAAGGCCAGGAAGGCCAGCCGTCATGCCACCTCCGATTGGATGGAGTTGGAAAAACAGCGCGGCATATCGGTCACGTCGTCGGTTATGCAGTTTCCGTATGAGCAACAAATCGTGAACTTATTGGATACGCCCGGTCACGCCGATTTCTCCGAAGACACGTATCGCACGCTGACCGCCGTCGATTCCGCGATGATGGTGGTGGATGCCGCCAAGGGTGTCGAAGAGCGCACCATAAAGTTGATGGAAGTATGCCGGTTGCGGGACACGCCGATTCTCACGCTGGTCAATAAGTTGGATCGGGAAGGTCGTAATCCGATCGATCTTATCGACGACATCGAGTCGGTGTTGGGCATAGCCTGCACCCCGATGACTTGGCCGATCGGCTCAGGGTCGCGATTTCGCGGGTTGTATCGATTGTATGACGATTCGGTGCGCGTATTTGCTGTGCAAGGCGACGTCGGAGCCGAAGACCGATTCATTGACGGCATTGACAATCCGGAATTGGACGAATGGCTCGGCGCCGACGCGGGCCCGCTGCGAGACGAAATCGACTTGGTTCGTGGTGCCAGTTCCGATTTCGATAAGGACCGCTATTTACGAGGTGAACTGTCACCGGTTTTTTTCGGTTCGGCGTTACGCAGGCGCGGTATCCATGAGCTGCTCGATACCTTCGTCGAGCTGGCGCCGCCTCCCAGACCGCGGCACACCGAAACCCGCAAGGTTGATCCGAACGAGTCGAAATTCACGGGCTTCGTGTTTAAGATTCAAGCCAATATGGATCCGTTACACCACGATCGCATTGCTTTTGTGCGCATTACTTCGGGGTGCTACCGCAAGGGAATGAAGTTGTTTCATGTTCGCGCCAAGCGCGAAATCTCCATTCATAACGCGATTACGTTCATGGCGGCCAAGCGGGACACAGTCGAAGCGGCATTCGCTGGTGATATTATCGGTTTCCACAATCATGGCACGATACAAATCGGCGATGCTTTTACTGAAGGCGAGGAACTGAAGTTTGTCGGTGTTCCGAACTTCGCTCCAGAATTATTTCGACGCGTGAGGTTGCGGGATCCACTGCGGGCCAAGGCTTTGCACAAAGGTTTGATTCAACTAAGCGAAGAAGGCGCGACCCAAGTGTTCCGGCCGCTAATATCCAATGACCTGATTCTCGGCGCGGTCGGCGTATTGCAATTCGATGTCGTGATGCACCGTTTGCAGCACGAATACGGAGTAGAGTGCAGTATTGAAGCGGTGCCGGTGTCGACCGCGCGTTGGGTGAAATGTGCGGACCCGAAAATCGCTCAGCAGTTTCAAGATAAAGCCCACGCGAATCTGGCGTTGGACGGCGCTGATGAATTGGCCTATATCGCCCCTAATCTGGCCAACCTTCGACTAACGATGGAGCGCTGGCCGGATATCGAATTCAACGCTACGCGCGAACTATAGATACGCTGTGTCGTAAATCTGATCGGCGACCGTAGCCCGGCGTATCAAGCGATCTCAGTTGTTGCTATTATCGGCGAAGCTCTTGACCGTATCCCGAGCGTTGGCAATTTTCGATGTTTACATCCTATCATCCAGTCATATTAAATTTGTTATATGCGTTCGCGGGAGGCGTGCTGACTTTGATATTTATGTGGGTCGGATGGATTATGTTGGGACGGTTAACATCGATTCAAATTTCGCAGGAACTAAAAAACGGCAACACGGCTGTGGGCATGATGGTCATGGGAATATTTATCGGTATGGGTGTCGCGATGGGATTGGTGGTCGGGTTAGCGCTGAACTAACGGGCTTCCAGTACGACCTGTTCGGCATTCAGCGGCGACTCTGGGCAAATGGCGGTAAAGGGTTTAGGAATAGCGCTACTGATTGCCGGTTTTCTGGTGGTGTCGTTTCTGCCAGGGCACACGATAGTGCCGGTCGATCACAGTTCGTGGTCGGTGCGTTACGATTATCAGTTTTCGAAATACTCCAAACGTTATTTCGGACCGATGATCGATTGGCGCTGGTTTAAAGCGCAGGCCATAGTCGAATCCAATCTACGGCACGACGCCGTGAGTCCCGTGGGCGCGCGCGGATTGATGCAGATTTCACCAATAGCGTATGCCGAGATCCGACGGCAGCACCCCAATATCGATACTCCCGATGGACCCCGATGGAATATCGCATCGGGTGTCTATTTGACGCGGCAGTTATTCGACAGGTGGACCCGTAAGGTCGCTGCGCAGCAGCAGTGGTGGTTCGCGCTGGCAAGTTACAACGCCGGATTCCAGCGTCTGTTGGATGCGCGCCGCAAAGCGCGCGAGCACCACCGCGACGACGCTGTATGGGTCGATGTGGCGGAATATTCGCCGCGCGAGACGCGCAATTACGTGCACCGGGTTCGGCGCTTGATGGGTGCGGCACAGGCGCCTTCGAATTAGCAGCCTGATGAAAAAGCCCGATGCGGCAC
>CAXMMZ010000184.1:0-4773 GCA_964194565.1 Arenicellales bacterium | reverse complement strand
AAAGCCACGGGTTGTACAACCGTCAACAAAATGTGCGGCTCCGGCATGAAAACCGCGATGCTCGCCTACGACTCAATCGTCGCCGGTAGCAACCGAGTGGTCGTCGCCGGCGGAATGGAAAGTATGAGCAATGCGCCCTACTTACTCGGTAAGGCCCGCGCCGGACTCAGAATGGGCCATGCACAGATGCTGGATCATATGTTTGTCGATGGCCTAGAAGATGCGTACGACAAGGGCCGCCTTATGGGCAGCTACGCGGAGGATTGCGCGCAACATTATCAATTCACGCGCGATTCACAAGACGAATTCGCAGTGGAATCGTTGACGCGGGCGCAGCGTGCGATCGATAGCGGCGCGTTTGCGGCGGAAGTCGCAACCGTCACGATTACAACACGCCGTGGTGAGCAACGCGTCGAACGCGACGAACAGCCCCACAAAGCAAAGTTTGACAAGATTCCACAACTCAAACCCGCGTTTCGCGAATCGGGCACCGTGACCGCGGCCAATTCAAGCTCGATCTCAGACGGCGCGGCCGCACTCGTATTGATGCGCGAATCCGATGCCGAGCAACGCGCCGCTACGCCGATCGCACGGATACTCGGCCACGCTAGCTACGCCGACGAGCCCGGCTGGTTCACCACCGCGCCGATTCACGCGATCCGCCGGCTGTTGGATAAACTGAACTGGCAAACCGATGACGTGGATTTGTACGAGATTAACGAGGCCTTCGCGGTCGTAACCATGGCCGCGATGCGCGATCTGAATCTGCCACACGACAATGTAAACGTACACGGCGGTGCGTGTGCACTCGGGCACCCAATCGGTGCATCGGGTGCGCGCATTATCGTTACGTTGTTGAATGCGTTACGCCAACGGCGGGCCAAGCGCGGCGTTGCGGCGTTGTGTATCGGCGGTGGCGAAGCGACCGCAATGGGGTTTGAGTTGGTCAGCTGATACCTCGCGAAAGCTTGGGTTCGTCACGTCAATCAAACACTTCACCGACCTCGCATTCAAGAAATAGCCATGCCAACTCCGATCGAATTCTTCTTCGATTTTGCCTCTCCCTACGGATACATCGCGAGTCATCGCATCGACCAAATCGCCGCGGGCCACGGGCGCGAAGTCGCATGGCGGCCTTACCTCATGGGTGCCGGTTTCAAGATTACCGGTCGCAAACCACTGGTCGAGCATCCGATAGTCAATGAATATGCCTATCGAGATCTAAAGCGAACCTCCCGACTCTACGACGTGCCCTTTAAATTACCGGATCCGTTCCCGGTCGCAACCATCGCGGCCTGCCGTGCGTATTATTGGATGCTCGATCAAGACATAGACACGGCCAAGCAACTCGCGCGTGATTTGTACCACGCCTACTTTGCCAAGGGACGGAATATCGCCAATTCCGATGAAGTGCTCAGTGTTGCCGAAGCCGGAGGCATCGACCGTGACGCGTTGGGCGCGGCATTGCAAGATCCGATTATTAAACAACGAGTCCGTGACGTTACCGACAACGCCCTCAAGCGCAATATCTTTGGCTCGCCATTTATCATTGTCGATGGCGAGCCGTTTTGGGGGGTCGATCACCTCGACCAGGCCGACCGCTGGCTCGAAACGGGCGGCTGGTAACCGGTCGCAGCACAATGACTGTCCTGAAATCAAAAATCGATCGGCACAGCGCCGGGTTCAAGCAGAACACTGCCGCTATGTCCGACCTGGTGAACGACTTGCAAGCTCAGGTCACGGCCGCACAACGCGGCGGTGGCGATGCATCGCGTGAGCGTCATACCGGCCGTGGCAAGCTGCTGCCGCGGGACCGGTTGCTTGGGCTGCTCGACCCCGGTGCGCCGTTTTTGGAGTTGTCACAACTCGCGGCGTTCGGTATGTACGACAACGCCGTGCCGGGCGCGGGGCTGATCACCGGTGTCGCCCGCGTTTCGGGCCGCGAATGCATGATCGTTATCAACGATGCGACCGTCAAAGGCGGCACCTATTACCCGATGACAGTCAAAAAACACTTACGCGCGCAAGACATCGCCCGCGACAACCGGTTGCCGTGTATTTATCTGGTCGATTCCGGAGGTGCGTTCCTGCCACGACAAGATGAGGTATTCCCCGATCGTGATCACTTCGGGCGCATCTTCTACAACCAAGCCACGATGTCATCGCTGGGCATTCCACAAATTGCCGTGGTTATGGGGTCGTGCACGGCGGGCGGCGCGTATATGCCCGCGATGAGCGACGAGAACATCATCGTGAAGGAACAAGGCACGATTTTCCTCGCCGGGCCGCCGCTGGTTAAGGCCGCGACCGGCGAAGAAGTATCGGCCGAAGAACTCGGCGGCGCAGAACTCCACTCTCGCATCTCGGGCGTGACCGATTACCTCGCATTGGACGACCACCACGCGTTACAAAAAGCACGACGTTTGATTGCGAACTTAAACACCGTTAAACAACCGACACTGAGCGCGATCGAGTCGCGCGACCCAATCCACGCGGCGGATGAACTCTACGGCGTAATCCCGAGCGATACGCGGCAACCCTATGACGTGCGCGAAGTCATCATGCGAATCGTCGATGCGAGCGAGTTCGATGAGTTCAAAGCTCTGTACGGCATGACGCTGGTTTGTGGGATCGCGCACATTCACGGATATCCGGTCGGCATCGTCGCCAACAACGGCATTCTGTTTTCCGAGTCGGCGCTAAAAGGCGCGCACTTCCTCCAGTTATGCGGCCAACGCGGTATTCCACTCGTATTCCTGCAAAATATCACGGGGTTCATGGTAGGTAGCAAATACGAAGCCGGCGGCATCGCCAAAGACGGCGCAAAAATGGTGACGGCGGTGTCGTGCGTGCAGGTGCCAAAATTCACGGTCATCATCGGCGGCAGCTTCGGCGCCGGCAACTACGGCATGTGCGGCCGCGCATATAGCCCCCGATTTTTGTGGATGTGGCCCAATGCGCGAATTTCGGTGATGGGCAGCGACCAAGCCGCCAATGTACTGGCCCAAGTACGGCGCGATAACCTCGAGGCACGCGGCGAAACGTGGCCGGAACAGGCAGAGCGCGACTTCAAGGCGCCAATTATCGAGCAATACGAAACCCAGGGTCACCCGTACTACGCGACGGCTCGGCTCTGGGACGACGGCATAATCGACCCAGCGGATACGCGCACTGTATTGGGTCTCGGTATATCGGCCGCGCTAAATGCACCGATCGAGCCGAGCCGCTACGGCGTATTCCGCATGTAGCGCCGTGTTCGACAAGATACTTATCGCGAATCGGGGTGAAATCGCGAGCCGTGTCATGCAAACCGCACGACGCATGCAGATCGCGACCGTCGCGGTGTATTCGGATGCCGATGCGGAGGCTTTGCATGTCGCTCTCGCCGACGAAGCGATCCACATCGGTGCGGCGCCGGCCGCCGACAGTTATTTACACCAAGAACGGATTCTGCAGGCCGCCGAATGCAGCGGTGCACAAGCAATTCACCCCGGTTACGGTTTCTTGGCCGAAAACGCCGCATTCGCCGACCGCTGCGCCGCGGCGGGTGTCGTGTTCATTGGCCCTGGCGCTGATGCGATCCGCGCGATGGGAGAGAAATCCACAGCCAAGCGCAAAATGGCGAGTGCGGGCATACCCATCGTGCCCGGCTATCACGACGCGGCACAGGATGACGACATCTTACAGAGCGAAGCGGAACGTATCGGCTACCCGTTGCTCATAAAACCGACGGCCGGCGGCGGCGGCAAAGGCATGCGCGCGGTGTACGACGCAAACGAATTGCTGTCCGCATTGGCCGCGGCGCGCCGCGAAGCGGCGGCGGCATTCGGCGATGATCGATTGCTGCTGGAACGGTTGCTGAACGGCCCACGCCATATTGAAGTTCAGGTATTCGCCGACCGCTACGGCCACACCGTGCATCTGTTCGATCGCGATTGCTCGATCCAACGGCGCCACCAAAAAATCATCGAAGAAGCACCCGCGCCCGGGCTGACAACCACCGAGCACACTGCGATGGCAGACACTGCCGTGTCCGCCGCACAAGCCATCGATTACGTGGGTGCCGGTACCGTTGAATTTATTGTCGACGCAAGCGGCTTTTACTTCATGGAAATGAACACGCGCTTGCAGGTCGAACACCCGGTCACGGAAATGATTACCAAGCAAGATCTGGTGGAGTGGCAGATTCGGGTCGCGGCCGGCGAACCGCTACCGTGCGACCAAGACGCTTTGAAGATCACCGGACACGCCATTGAAGCACGCGTCTATGCCGAGGACACTGCACGTGATTTCCTACCGGGGGCGGGCGTCGTGAGCACGGTTCGTTTCCCCGAGCCTGCCCAATCGAACCTACGCATAGATAGCGCGGTGCGCGAGGGCGATGCCATCGGCGTGTATTACGATCCAATGATCGCGAAGCTCATCGCATCCGGGCACGATCGCAACGCTGCGATCCGCAATCTGTCACAAGCACTAATGCTGACCCACATCGGCGGCGTCAAAAACAATCTTGATCTACTGCAACGCGTACTCGCACACGATGCATTCGGAAATGCCGATCTGAACACCGACTTTATCAACCAACACCATGCGGGGTTAATAACTAACACCGACGAAGATCCTCCGTCTCGGGTGTTGGGACTAACGGCCCTGACCGAACTGTTGTACCGCAAACAACACGCCGAACGACAACGCCGTCGGGCGGTTCACGCGAACTCGCCGTGGCATGGCTATAGCGGCTGGCGACTCAACGCGCCGGCCATTCATGCCATC
>CAXMMZ010000183.1:0-2693 GCA_964194565.1 Arenicellales bacterium | reverse complement strand
CTGATCGATCTGGGTGAACTCGAGCATTGGCCGACCGCGCGGCTCGGTGATGAAATGGTCGACGGTTTGTTGGATGCACTTCCCGGTCTGCACCAACACGGCTGCTCGTACCAGGAACCCGGTGGCTTTGTGCGACGTATGAAGGAAGACGAGGGAACGTGGTTGGGACATGTCATGGAGCATGTGGCAATCGAGCTGCAAAACGTCGCCGGAACCGAGGTGACCTTTGGTAAAACACGGTCCAGCGGCATCGAAGGACAATACGATATGGTGTTTCAGTACGAAGACCAGCACGTCGGGCAAGCAGCCGGCAAGCTCGCCTTCAATCTGTTGCAGCATCTATTGCCGCCGCATCTTAAATCCGACGACGCACCGCGGGAAGATTTTGACTTCAATGAAGAGCGCGACGATTTCATTCGCTATGCGCAACGCCGAGCGCTCGGGCCGAGTACTGCATCGTTGGTGCGAGCCGCTGAACAACGCGATATTCCATGGTTTCGTCTGAACGATTTCAGCTTGATCCAATTCGGCCACGGTCGCTACCAGAAGCGTATTCAGGCGACCGTTACCAGCGAAACACGCCACATTGCCGTGGAATTAGCCTCCGACAAGGAAGAGGCGAATCGCATGCTGGCGGACTTGGGATTGCCTGTCCCTAAACAGATCGCCGTCTACAACCAGCGCCGCGCGGTCCAGGCGGCCGAGCGTATCGGTTATCCGGTTGTCATCAAGCCTCTGGACGCCAATCATGGGCGCGGCGTAACCACCGATATCAATACTCGTGAGCAAGTGGAACTTGCGTTCGACAAGGCCCGCGATCACGGCCGTGTCGTCATTGTCGAAAGTTTCATCCAGGGGCTTGATCATCGGTTGTTGGTGGTGGGTGGCCAGCTGGTAGCGGCAGCCAAACGTGTGCCGGGGCACGTGGTGGGAGACGGCGTGCTCACTATCGAAGCGCTAGTGGATAAGGTCAATGAAGACCCACGCCGTGGCGTGGGGCATGAGAAAGTACTCACTCGCCTCGAGTTCGACCATCAGGCTGAACGCTTGCTGGAGAAATTGAACTACTCCCGAGAGACCGTACCCGCGAAAAGTGAGGTGGTGTATTTACGCGCCACGGCCAATCTGTCCACTGGTGGAACCGCCATCGACGTCACCGATGTCATCCACCCGGACAACCGCGAAATGGCGGAGCGCGCCATCATGGCCATTGGGCTCGATGTCGGCGGCGTGGATTTCCTTACCACCGATATTAGCGAGTCCTATCGCGAAACCGGCGGTGCGATATGTGAAATTAACGCGGCTCCGGGGTTTCGCATGCATGTCGCACCGAGTGAAGGCACCCCGCGCGACGTGGCCGAACCGGTGATCGATTTATTGTTTCCGGCCGGAACGCCGAACCGCATCCCCATCGCTGCCATTACCGGTACAAATGGTAAAACCACCACCTCGCGCATGTTGGCTCATATTCTTAAGTTGTCGGGCTGCACCGTAGGTATGGCAACTACGGATGGTGTGTATATCGACGGGCAACTCAGTGTCTCGGGCGACATGACGGGCCCGGCATCGGCGCGTATGGTGTTATGTGATCCATCGGTCGATGCGGCGGTTTTGGAAACCGCGCGCGGCGGATTGCTGCGGCGCGGCATGGGGTTTCGCCGATCTAACGTGTCGGCCTGCCTTAACGTCACTGCCGATCATCTGGGGCTGCGCGGTATCGATACCGTCGAGCAGTTGGCCGAAGTGAAACGCATCGTGATTGAGGTCGCCCAGGACGTTGCCGTGTTCAACGCCGACGATGCGCTGTGTTTGAAGATGGCCGACTACAGTAACGCCGAACGCATCTGTTACATCACCATGAACCACGCTCATCCCCTGGTGAAGGAACACATCCGCGATAACGGCCTCGCGGTGGTGCTGGAAGAAGGCATGAACGGTCACATGATCACGGTGTATGACAAAGGGCAGCACATTCCGCTGTTATGGACACACTTGATCCCGGCAACCCTCGAAGGCCGCGCGTTGCACAATGTTCAAAACAGTATGTTCGCAGCCGCCATGGCCCATAGCCTCGGCGTTAGTCTGGAAAATATTCGTCATGGTCTGCGTACGTTCGATACCACATTCTTCCAGGCTCCGGGACGACTCAATGTCTATAATGAGCACCCGTTTAAAGTCATTCTCGACTACGCCCACAATCCAGCGGCGGTAAAAACGATCTGTCAGGTGGTGGACCGGCTTGATGTAAGCGGCCAAAAAATACTGATATTTTCCGCGCCCGGAGATCGCCGTGACCAAGACATCAAGGAGATCGCAGCGATCGCGGCAGGGCGATTCGATCACTATATTTGCCGGCGCGACGATCACCCGCGTGGCCGCGGCCACGATGAAGTTCCCACGCTATTACTCGATACTTTGTTAGAGAATGGGGTGCCGCAAGATCAAGCGGAAGTCGTTATTGATGAGCAGGAAGCCAACCACCGCGGATTATCGCTGGCGCGGGCGGGAGATTTGGTGCTGATACTCGGCGATGCGGTTGCGCGGACATGGAAGCAGATTGTTTACTTCGAGCCGGGCTCGGATGTCGTCGATGAGTCTCCTTCCAAGACGGCCGCAGTCGTCGTAGACCTTGAGGAATATGGCGATTTTCAGCTCGAAAAAGGCGCTGAAATCATTCGCGATGAACGTGGCGT
>CAXMMZ010000182.1:0-3250 GCA_964194565.1 Arenicellales bacterium | reverse complement strand
TGGAAGCGATAATCGGCGCCGTGTATCTAGATGGTGGTTTCGCCGCGGGACGGGATTTCGTGCTCGCGCAGTTCAACGACACGCTATCGAAATTGTCGCCGGACTCACCCCTCAAAGACCCAAAAAGCCGGCTGCAGGAGTTTTTGCAGAAATCGGCAATTGCGCCGCCGCAGTATCATCTCGTGGAAACGAGTGGTGAGCCACACCAGCAGCATTTTGTTGTGCAGTGCGTTATCGAGGGAACCGCCAATACTTTTCACGGCGAGGGTTCTAGTAAGCGGAATGCTGAGCAAAGAGCAGCGGATGTCGCTTATCAGCATCTTACTGGAGAAGGATGACCGACAACCCGTATCGTAGCGGCACTGTCGCATTAATCGGCGCACCAAACGCAGGCAAGTCGACGTTGCTGAATTTACTAGTGGGTCGAAAGGTTAGTATCACTTCGCGTCGGCCACAAACAACCCGTAATCGTGTAGTCGGTGTTCGCACCTCCGAGCGTGCGCAATTGATATTGGTGGATACTCCCGGTATGCATGCACAACAGAAACAAGTATTGAACCGGGTTATCAATCGTAACGCCCGAAATAGCTTGCACGACGCGGACCTTGTCGTGCTGGTCATTACAGCAAGCGGTTGGCGGGATAGTGACGAATTTCCACTGCATTTGTTGGAAGAATACGGCGGCAACGTCGTGCTTGCTATTAATAAAATCGATAGATTGCCCCAAAAGGACGTTTTGTTGCCCCTGATCGAGACAAGCAATGCGCGACGCCGGTTCACGGATATCGTGCCGATTTCGGCGCTTCGGGGTGACAATATCGATACCCTGATTGCGGTGCTGCAGTCGCATCTACCTATTGCCGAACCCGGATATCCAGCGGATCAGTTTAGTGGCCATAGCGATAAGTTTCTGAGCACCGAATTGATTCGGGAACAATTGTTCGAGCAGTTGGGGCAAGAACTCCCTTACGCGACGGCCATAGAACTCGAAGAGTTTTCAGTTGGTCGCGATCGGCTCGACATGAGTGCCGTGATATGGGTCAATAAGGCCAGCCAAAAACCCATAGTCCTCGGCCGCGGCGGCAGTCGTATCCGCGAGATAGGCCGTCGGGCACGGTTACAGATCGAGCGGAGTTTAGGCACACGCGTTCATCTGGCATTATGGGTCAAAGTCCGCGAGGGTTGGGCGAATAGCGTGGTCGCGATTCAGGCTCTCGGATATACTGAGGATTAGCCAATGAGGGTGCAGCAGCAGGTCGGGTATGTACTTCACTCGAGGCCTTATTCAGAGACCAGCCTGTTACTGGACGTATTTACGCAGAACTATGGTCGCCTTGCACTCATTGCTAAAGGCGCGCGTCGGTTAAAGTCGACGCTTCGCGGTTTGTTGCTGCCGTTTCAGGCACTCAGTATCAGTTGGTCCGGCAAGGGTCAATTACCAACGTTATCCGCTGCGGAAGCCGACGGGTTCGGTTTAACGTTGCGCGGTGACGCCTGGGTATGCGGGTGTTATATGAATGAGCTATTGATGCGGATACTGCATCGATACGACCCTCATGAAACGCTATATCGTATTTATTCGGACAGCCTCGCGAGGTTGCTTGATTCACAGACGCGCGAGCAAACATTACGCTTATTTGAGAAACACCTGTTGCGTGAACTAGGTTATGCTTTGGTGCTGGATACCGAAGCCGACGGGCGGACACCTATCGACGCCGAAGCTCAGTATCGATACATCCCTGAACACGGCCCGCGGCTTAGCCGGCCGAGTCGCGATCGCAACGGACTGATGATCACCGGCAAATCTCTCCTCGCACTATCGCGCGGGGTGCTTGATGATGCCGATGTCCGCGATGAATGTAAGCGCTTGAATCGCGCTATGTTGGACCGGCAGTTAGAAGGGCGAACGCTCGGCACAAGACGGTTGATGCGACGCTTGCGTACGGCGGAACGGGCGGTGGTAAAGTCAGTGTAGGGTATCAGGTTTCGAGTACAAAGAACTCGAACGCGCTCATTTCTTGCGTTGCGTTGTGAAGCCGGCCGGAAGTTGGCCTAGGTCGCCCTCGCCGAACAAGAAACCGCGCATATGGGCCTCGATTATTGGAATCGTTTCAGTGTCCGCCGTACTGAGTCCGTTCTCGTTAATAATCGTGACCAAACGTTCGAGCCATTGTTTCCAGCCTTCCGCCGATACGGTGTTATAGATACGTTCCCCGAGTTCACCCGGGTGGGGGGGTGAATTCAACCCCTCGGCTTCTCGTTTCAGCACCACACAATTGACCATTCGCGCCATTCGCTGCGTCTCCAACTCGTTTTCGTCGTTCGACTAGAGTCTTACGATAATGCTCGGCACGCTGTAATCACTTTTCCGGCGTACCGACCATATTTATTGTACTTAATAATCAATAATATAAAGAGATTCGCACGATACATCCGTGGCGTAAATCTAACGATTAGGCGTGTAAAAATCGAAACTACCGATCGAACGCCTTGATCTCTATCGGTCGCACCCACATTTTCGATATACTTACCCTATATCGTGCGCAGTGGCGCTAATTATAGGCAATTATGTCGTGGAGCAACACTATGTCAAATTTGCAAACAACACCGGCGGATGTCCAGTACTCGACTCAGATCGACGATTCGGACTTGGTAGTCACCGCAACGGCCCAACAAAAAATGTCTGAACTGATCGCGGACACCGATGATGAGATTCAAGCGGTCCGCGTGTATGTTGGGGGTGGCGGATGCAGTGGTATGAATTATGGGATGACTTTTACCGAGTCGACAACGGAATACGATCGAGTGTTAGAGGGCGACGGGTTCAAGCTATTAGTGGATGCCGTTGCGCTTAACTATTTGCGTGGCGCTGAGATCGATTATGTCGAGGACGGGGCTAACGCCACGTTCGTATTCAATAATGTATTTCAGGCAGTTGGCGGTAGCGGGGCCTGCGGCGGGTGCGGAGGGGCATCCTAGACATCCCGCCCACGCCCTCTTTTGCTGACATCGACGTCAGCGGTTTTTTCACCCAGGACGACAGGATGAAATAGTGCGTCGGTTATTAATTATTAGCCGGCGCGATAGCTACCGTACAGCGGCATTCACCGATGCTGCCGCTCGTCTAGATATTGACTTGGTGCTGGCTGCGGACGGCCTGGTAAATATCGTAAGACCAGCGTCTCGTGGGATCGTAATAGACTTTTCCGAGCCCGGGCTCAGTTTGTGCAAGCTGCGGCGGGAATTCGCC
>CAXMMZ010000181.1:0-3038 GCA_964194565.1 Arenicellales bacterium | reverse complement strand
TTGGACATCCTTGACCGCACAACCATCGCGAATGGCGCGGTGGCACCGTTAATTATCTGGTTGGTCGTGGGCGCAATTGCCATGGGCTGGCAATTTATGAACATTGAACGCTGGACAGAAAATGCGCCGTGAAACATTCCCAAATCCGGCTTAGGAAGTGCGTAAATTTGGGTCCTATAGCCAAGATCAGCGTCGATATCGACTGGGCTCCCCTGTGCTCGATTGCAGATATCCACGCCATGGAAGCACGGGCAACTGTCGGCTAAAACCATCCAGTCGCCGCCGATGGAAACTCTACAGTAGATCGAGCCAGGAAATCATATGACTGACGATAAAGTGCTTTTTCGATCCTGCGGTCTCTGACTTATTACAACGACGATTTAGGAGGAAGTGATGATTGATCAGAAAACTCCCGTACCCGACACCACTGTGTCGCCTCGCCATGTGTCCAAACCGTGCGATCGCATAGCACTTGTTTCGCGCCGCAGGTTGCTAATGGTTCTCGCTTCGGTCGCAGTCATTGCAGTCCCCGCGACACGTTACCGCTCTATCATGGACGCGATTGTATTGCCGGTACACTCTGGCACCACACCGCTCATCATTGCCGGGAAAGTCGTGCGTTGCAGCGACGATAACTTTCGGGAGTCCGTCCGTTATTCTGTCGACGATTCGGGCGAGCACCCAGTTGTACGGACCCTCGAGACCGGACCCAATGACCCCACCGTTCTATCCGTCGATGTCACTCGCAACGAATTCCGCTCGCCTCGCGCCAGCATCAGGGTCCGGGTGTTTCACACTCACGGCTCGGTTCGGGATTCCGCTGTGGGCGAAAAGCGTGTTTGTAGCCCCCCCTCCGGGCCCTCGACCGACAGCCCCCGTGTGCTCCGATTCAATGCTACGTCGGGAGCGGCGTGGGAGGCGCGGGTGGCAATTGACTCGTCGTTAGACTCGGCCGAGGTCACGCTCCGTGATATCGAACTGACACCGGCGGATTGACTCCTCCCTATGCGATGTGGAGCAAACGCTCCAACTGAAGCTCGAGACGCGTTGTCGACTTGACAGTCTCGCGAGCCATCGTGTATTGGTATTGGGCCGCACAGTATGCACCGCGTATCCAACATACCGTCGCTGCTTAAGTTCAGGGCACCGTAAATGGATACTGCCAACATTCGTGAGACCCGGCTACCGATTGAACAATTCAACTGACAACAACCAATAATTAATGAGCAATCAGACGACCGGCGCCAGCACCACCACTGAACTCGCTCACGAGCCCAAGCGTGCGGCGGCCGAACGCACCCTGAGCACCACCACTGAACTCGCGCGCGAGCGCAACCGTGGGGCGGCCGAACGCACCCTGATGGCGTGGATCCGCACGGCGATTTCTATGATCAGTTTCGGCATCGGCTTCGGCGCGGCGGGTAACTATCTTGGCAAGAGCGCATCGGATCCCGCCCGGATCCATGACCTGGAATGGGTCGGCTCGGCCTTGATCCTGCTCGGCGTCGTGTCGCTGTTTGCTGCTATCATCCAGAATATACGTCTGGTGAAGCGAATCAAAAATACGGATTTTGCCTATCTTGAACCCATCCCGATCGGTGTCATCACGGCTATCCTGCTGCTGATATTCGGTCTGTTCGGCTTCGTATGGATTCAGCTGTCTTGATCGACCCGATGCATAGCACCGCCGCGCCGCCGCGCTTCCACGTGCTCACCAAGCCAACCGGGGCGATCTGCAATCTCGACTGTGCATACTGCTTCTTTCTGGACAAAGAGCTGCTCTATCCCGGCAGCCGTTTTCGCATGACGGACGAGCTGCTGGAGAACTATATCCGCCAGCTCATCGAGTCGCACCGCAGCGACAAGGTCACGGTGGCCTGGCAGGGCGGCGAGCCGACACTCATGGGCATCGATTTTTTTGAGCGCGCCATCGAACTCCAGGAACAATACAAGAAGCCGGGCATGACCTTCGAAAACACTATGCAAACCAACGGCACGCTGATTGACGATGCATGGTGTGAGTTTCTCAAACGCAATGATTTTTTAATTGGTTTGAGCCTCGACGGCCCGCGCGAGCTACACGATGTGTATCGCGTCGACAAACGTGGCCGGCCGACCTTCGACAACGTGATGCGCGGTCTTCGGTTGTTGCAGAAACACGGGGTTGAATACAATATCTTGACCACCGTCAACCGCGCCAACGCGGACTACGCCCTCGAGGTGTACCGGTTTCTGCGCGACGAAATAGGGACCGCGTGGATGCAGTTCATTCCCGTGGTGGAGCGCCCCGACGAGGAGGGCATCGCGCTCTATCAGGAAGGCACGATCGTCTCCGAGCGTTCGGTGCTGCCACAACAGTTCGGTGATTTCTTGATCCGTATCTTTGACGAGTGGATCCGCAACGATGTCGGCAAGGTGTACGTACAGACGTTCGAAGCCGCCACCCGAAACTGGTTGGGGCTGGCCTCGTCTGGAATGTGTTTCTTCAACCCCACCTGCGGGCAAGGGCCCGCCCTCGAGCATAACGGCGATTTGTACTCGTGCGACCATTTCGTCGAACCCGAGTACCTGCTGGGCAATATAAAGACCGACCACATGGTGGATCTGGTCGGGTCAGACTTCCAGCGTAAGTTCGGCCGCGATAAGTTGGACACGTTGCCGCAATACTGTGTCAACTGCGACGTGCGTTTTGCCTGTCACGGTGAATGCCCCAAGAACCGATTTACGCTAACCCCGGACGGCGAGCCCGGGCTCAATTATCTGTGCGCGGGCTATAAGGCATTTTTTCACCACGTGGATCGGCCGCTCAAGGTGCTGGCTGGCCTGCTGCGCCGTGGGCTTCCCGCGGAGCAGGTGATGCCAATTCTGGCCAAGGAGGACGCGCGACTCGTCGATGCTTTCGCCAAGGCCGGGCGCAATGAAACCTGTCCGTGTGGCAGCGGTCTCAAGTTCAAAAAATGCCACGGCCGGCCGAACAATGATAGCATTGCAGAGATGCGCGCTCCGCTACCTGAGCGGTCACGGCCGCGTAGCGAAAT
>CAXMMZ010000180.1:0-24578 GCA_964194565.1 Arenicellales bacterium | reverse complement strand
GCGATGGGAGAATCAACACGTCGGTATCGATTTGCCCGTCATCGCATAATGCGAGCGCACGTTCGAGGATATTTTCGAGTTCTCGGACGTTGCCTGGGAATCTGTAGGCGTTGAGTGTGTCCAGTGTGCTCGCTGTGATCTGCGGGGCAGCGGTTTGGTTTTGGGCAGCGAGTTTTGCGAGTAGATGCGCGGCCAGCAGGCCTATATCCTCGCGCCGTTCCCGCAGTGGCGGCACGTGTACTTCGATAACATTAATGCGATAGAACAAATCCTGGCGAAAGCTGCCGTTGTCAACCAGATCAGCGAGGCTTTTGTGGGTCGCGCTAAGGATCCGTACGTCGACGCTCAGCTCCTCGCGGCCACCAATGGGGCGTACGGCTTTTTCCTGAATTGCGCGCAGCAGCTTGACCTGCATCGCCGCCGGTAAATCTGCCACTTCATCCAGAAACAAGGTGCCGCCGTGGGCGGCCTGGAATAACCCGGCTTTATCGGCCACGGCGCCCGTAAAGGTGCCTTTTTTATGGCCGAAGAACTCGCTTTCCATAAGTTCTCCGGGGATCGCACCGCAGTTTACGGGAACAAACGGGTGATCGGCGCGCGGGCCTTGATCGTGGATCAACCTCGCGACGAGTTCTTTTCCGGTGCCGGACTCACCACTGATGTAAACCGGAGCCTGGCTACGTGCGACTTTCGCAATCAAGCCTCTGATACTGCGCATTGCTTCCGATTCACCGAGCAGTGTTTGGCCTGCCACGGTCGTCGCTGCCGCCGCTTTGGCAGGGGTGCCGAGCCGCAATGCCGATGTCACGAGATTGCGCAGGTCCGCTAGTTTAATCGGCTTCGACACACAATCGAACGCGCCCGCCCGTAGTGACTCGACGGCGGTCTCCATGCTGCCGTACGCCGTGATAACTGCGACCGGCAACTCGGGATACTTTGATTGAATATGCCGAACCAGCGCGATGCCGTTGCCATCCGGTAGACGCATGTCGGTCAGACACAAATCGAACGTGTTGTCAGCAAGCAGGCGTTCGGCCTCGCCGACTGAGTCGGCCGCGCGGCTCTCAATATCCATGCGCTGCAACGTCATGCCCAGCAGCTCGCGGATATCAGGTTCGTCGTCGACGATGAGGACGCTAGCCATGGTCAGCAATCAGGCGATGTGTCGAAATGACGTTGAAAGGTGATTCGAAATCGGGTGCTGCCGTTACGCGGAATATAGTCCAAACGAGCTTGGTTGCCCTCACAAAGCTCACGGGAAATGTATAGCCCAAGCCCGGTACCTTGGGCGCTACCCGTAAAGAACGGTTCAAACAATTGCTCCTCCGCATCGGCCGATATCCCGCTGCCAAAATCCACCACGTCCAGTCGCGCGCCGTCCGTTTCATCCGCATCCCGGATCTCAATCCGAATTAACGGATCGCCACTGAACGCGGGGCTGTGGCGGATGCTATTTTGGCATAGATTGGATACCACCTGGGTTAAATGATCGGGATTCATCGGCACGGTAGGGTTCGGGCCGTCAATGAGGATGGCGTTTGTAGGCACCGCATGGGCGCCGCAAAATGACACGGCGAAATCTACCGACCAGGAGTGGAGGTCAAGTGTGTCGCCCTGGTCGGACTCGCGGCGGCCGAGGCTTAGCACCGACTCGATGACCCGATTGATGCGCATGCTTTGATCTTGCACGATACGCGCCAAACGCGCATCGTCGGCGACGATGTCGGTGGATTCGATCAACAGCTGCGCCGCATGGCTGAGTGCGCCAAGTGGATTTCGGATCTCATGCGCGATCGCCGCCGAGAGGCGGCCGAGAGCGGCGAGTTTGACCTGCTGGGTGCGCTGTTGGGCAGCGGATATGTCTTCGAGGAAGACCAATGTACCGCCGCCGATACCGACGAATCTCGCATGAATGGTGGATCCGGCCGAGCCGGTACGAAACAGCAAGGTTTGTTCCGCCGTTCCTTGGCGCCAGTCGTGGCAGGCTTGCGCCAACACGGGATTCACTGCGGCCAGGTGACTGGGCGTCTGATTTGCGGTTATGCCTAACAGTCGGCGGCCCGCGTCATTGATCAAGCGCACCTTAAGATCTCCTTCCAACAACACGATACCGTTATCGAGCCGCTCGACAATCAGTTGGTTGATCTGATCGAGATTAGCCAGGTCGACGGCGCGTTGCTCGGCTAGCGCCTCGGTCGCCCGGGTCCGTGTAGCTAGTGTGGACAGCACGATGCCAGTCGTAAACATACCCACGCCCAGCAGCCCGACCTGGGTGAAGCTGACCATCGACTTGAGCCCGATGAGCACGTCGTAGCCGGTCTCCGCCATGATCAGCAATGTCGCAAACCCAGCGAAAAACAATGTTAAGTGACCCGACAGCACCACGCCGCTGGCTGCAATCGACACGATTATCAATAACGCCAAGCCGCTATCGATGCCATTGCTGGCGTGTAGCAGTAATGTTAGAAGGATGATGTCCGCGGTAATTTGAAAAATCGCTTGTGTGGAGAATTCGGGTACACCGCGGGTAATAGTGACCACGTTGATGATGCCCATGAGCCCCATGCCAATCGATGCGATAAAGAACAAGGTCGGCGAGCGTTCACCAAAATCCGCGATCTTTCCCTCCGAAATCGCTAGCGTTAACAGCGCGCCGGCCAGCACAATTCGGTACAAATTGAAGTAATACAGCGATCGCCAAAATTCGCGAGTTGCGTCGTGAATGACGTCGGTTGCAGGGGTGTTCATTGGTGCGGGCTAGCGGCCCCTGCAGTTGACAGTCGCGGGCCGATATCAGCCCGCGCCACGGCCCATACATCGACTTCGACCACGCCGGCGCCCACAAGGGTCTTAGCAAGCTCATTACAGGTCGCGCCGGAGGTCATGACATCGTCCACGATTGCAACGCGCTTGCAGTCAATCGGACCGGTTGCCGCGAATGCACCGCGCATGTTGCGCCGCCGCTGTTCGCTATCGAGATCAGTCTGCGGTTGCGTATCCACGCGACGGATCACGCTGTCGCTGTCCGCGACGACCTGAAATCGCTTTGCGAGCCGTCGCGCCAATTCCAGCGACTGGTTGAAGCCGCGCACACGCAGCCGACTCGGATGCAAGGGCACCGGAATCAATCGCAGTGGCATGCGTGTGGCCTGATCCTCAATTCGCAGGGCCAGCAACGCCGCGAGGGTGTCGACGGCGTCTAATTGGCCTTGGTACTTCATGGCGTGCACGATTCGGTTCACCGGCCAACTATACCGCAGTGCCGCGACGCTGCGGGCGTAGAACGGCACCGAGCGCTGGCACACGCCGCATACATTTGCGCTTTGCAGCGGCGTAGCGCAGCGTCGGCAGGCGTTTTCGATCCACGGTAGATCGTCCAGACAGCCCTTGCAGAAATTCGTACTAGAGGTCGTGGGGTCGCTGCATAGACAGCAGTAGCGCGGAAATACGTACTCGAGAATTCGTGTGATCATCGCCCTAGCATCCTTGCCGGTTGGCGTGTAGTGACTTTGGTGTAAGCCTGGCGGCAGTGTACCCGAGAACGTGCCGTGACACACACGATCAATTGGGACTGGCGATCATTTTGGACCGGTGCACTATCCGCTGCGGCTGACCCGTAGTGGCCGTAAGCGGGGTAACTGTTAAGATTCGCGGCTGTGAAACGGGTGACCTCGAGCCCGATGCCGCCGTACATGATAACGAATCTGCGGTTCCGCAAATATTACCGATAATTAAAAGTAGGCGAACGCAGATGACCTTTCCGGTGGACGACCAACACGCGGATGCACGCCACATTCGTCGTGTATTTTCGCGCGCGGCGCGCAGTTATGACGCGTCGGCCCATCTCGCGCGTCGCATCGGTTCCGAACTCGTTGAACGCCTCGACGTGGTGCGTCTGCAGCCCGAAACCGTCATCGATATCGGCACCGGCACCGGCCATTGCGCGCGGCTTCTCGAAGCCCGTTACCGCCGCGCGCGGATTATCGGCATCGATTCGGCGGCGGCGATGACGCGTGAGGCCGCCGCACAACGGCGCTGGCGCAGCCGGCAGCGCTATCTCGTGGCGGCGGCGGAACGCTTACCGATCGCCGATGCCACTGCGCAGCTGGCAGTATCCAATTTGGCATTGGCGTGGAGCGACTGCTGGCAGGTATTTCCCGAAGTGCACCGCGTGCTCGCCCCAGGAGGCCTACTTATGTTTACCACCCTGGGCCCGGATACGTTGCAAGAATTACGCGCTGCATGGCAGGTGGTGGATTCAATGCCCCATACCCATGCGTTTCTGGACATGCATATTCTCGGCGATGCGTTGATCGAGAGCGGTTTCGCCGAGCCGGTCATGGACGTGGAACGGGTCGTCGCGACTTACCCGACCCGCCACGCCGCGTTAAACGAACTTAAGCGTTGCGGTTGGCAGAACGTATCTCCGCAGAGGCGTCCCACGTTGACCGGCCGGAATCGGTTCGCGGGCTTCGTCAGGGCCTACGAATCCTATTGCGGTGCCGATGGCCGCTGGCCATTAACGCTTGAGGTTGTATACGGCCATGCTTGGGCATCGGCCGCGCCGACCTCGCCACGCCGGTCGGTGACGGTCGGATTTGACAAGCCCGGCGTCGCTCGCCCGCGCTGACGCACCGTCCCAAAACCCGTCGAGCACGCGGGATTTCCGGACTCCATGTGGTACGTCTTCAGCTTGCAGCTGGAAACGCGCGTACGGTAGGGTCGCGCCCGCGTAACATCGCTACGTACGTGCGGTTCAGGGCCGTTGCACCGCATCCTTTCCTAGCGCGACCACCGCTGGTAGGATGTCACTTTCAGTCTCGTGGACGGCGCGCATTAGTGAATTCAGCAGTGGTCGGGTTGCTACAGGATGCTGATTGGCAACTGATGCTTCGAGCGAATCGTTCGATATCACCACGAGCGTTAGCGGCCGTTGCGGGAGGAGTCGCTATCGTGTCGGCGGTCATCGCGAACGGAGTTACGGCTTCGCGCGCGGCTGGATACCGGTGCGATTGATGCCCGGTAAGTATGCGACTCACGCGTCGAGGTTGACAATCGGTTCGCACGGGCGGCATGTTGAAATTGGTGCTTGGCAGACCGAACAATCTCGCCAAAGGCGGTCGACAAAGTTAAGTACTATTTTTGGATTCCTGTAGCTCCGCGGTGGGCCACCTTGATTCGATTGAGCGAATGCAAGCAGAACTAATACTCTCGAGTCGGGAATAATAAATATGCCGGTTTTCAAATTTACCGCGGTCACTTCATTTTTGACAGGGGCGGCGGCCTATTTCGCTGCGCCTGCCGCGCACGCCGAGTGGGGCCTTAATCTGCCGCCGCCGTCGAGTCCCATCGCTGCCGATATTCTGGAACTGCACAACGCCATTATGTTGGTGTGCCTGATAATCATGGTTGTCGTATCGGGCGCTATGTTTTGGTCGATGTTTCATCACCGTAAGAGCCGAGGCGCCGTTGCCGCCAAATTTAGCCACAGTTCCAAGCTTGAAATTGTCTGGACCGTTATCCCATTCCTGATCCTCGTGGGTATGGCAATACCGTCCACCAACGTGTTGCGGAAGATGGAAGACATGACGGAATCCGAACTCACGATAAAAGTGACGGGCTATCAGTGGAAGTGGCGCTATGAGTACCCGGAGCACGGCATTAGCTTTTTCAGCACGCTGTCGACCACCCGCGATCAAATCGAAAACAAAGCCGACAAGGGCGAACACTATTTGTTAGAGGTGGACAACCCGATCGTTTTGCCGGCCGGGAAAAAGGTGCGCATCCTGCTCACTGCCAACGACGTTATCCACGCCTGGTGGATACCGAAATTCGGCATCAAAAAGGATGCGATTCCGGGCTACATCAACGAGATGTGGGTCAATGTCGATGCACCAGGGACCTATCGCGGGCAGTGCGCCGAATTGTGTGGCAAGGATCACGGATTTATGCCGATCGTGGCGGAGGTATTGTCCGATCAGGATTTTAAGGTGTGGGTGGAAAACCAAACCGAGTTGCATGCCAAGGCTGAGCAGGCGGCCGACAAGACTTGGACGGCGGATGAGCTTATAGCCCGTGGTAAAGAAGTATATGCGCAGTGCGCTGCGTGCCACGGGGCCG
Source organism: Arenicellales bacterium (assembly GCA_964194565.1). Taxonomy (GTDB): domain Bacteria; phylum Pseudomonadota; class Gammaproteobacteria; order Arenicellales; family JAOTWM01; genus JAOTWM01. Next base: position 18,458 of record CAXMMZ010000180.1, on the reverse strand, counting down.
AGGGTCAAGGTGTGCCAGGTGCATTTCCGGCTTTGGTGGGCAGTGCCATTGCGACCGGACCCATGGCGGCGCATGTGGATATGGTCATGAACGGACGGCCTGGTACCGCCATGCTCGCGTTCAAGAGCCAACTCAATGATCTCGACATTGCCGCCGTCATTACTTACGAACGTAATGCATTCGGCAATAACACCGGCGACTTGGTACAGCCCGCCGACATCAAAGCGAACCGCTAAGCACCCAATCGAATACGAATAGCGTAAAGGAGTCTATTTATGGCTACTGCAGATATCGCCCACCACGATGACCACGATCATCATCCGTATGGGCTTATGCGTTGGGTAACCACCACCAACCACAAGGATATCGGGACGATGTACCTGATATTCTCGTTGCTGATGTTTTTTGTCGGCGGCACCATGGCGCTGATGATACGCGCCGAATTATTTCAACCCGGACTGCAGGTGATCGACCCGCAGACCTTCAACATGATGACGACAATGCATGCGCTCATCATGATTTTCGGTGCGGTTATGCCGGGATTTGTAGGCTTTGCGAATTGGCTGATTCCGTTGATGATTGGCGCGCCGGACATGGCATTACCGCGCATGAACAATTGGAGTTTTTGGATCTTGCCGTTCGCCTTTGCGATGCTGCTGGGTAGCCTGTTGACCCAAGACGGCGGCCCTGCCGGCGGTTGGACCATGTATGCACCGTTGTCGATTCAAGGCGGAATGGGAGTCGACATGACGATTCTGTCGATCCACATGATGGGCATCTCGTCGGTTTTGGGCGCCATTAACATCATTGTCACGATTCTCAATATGCGTGCCCCGGGCATGACGCTCATGAAAATGCCGCTTTTCGTATGGACTTGGTTGATTACGGCTTATCTGTTGATCGCAGTGATGCCGGTGTTGGCGGGCGCGGTCACGATGTTATTGACAGACCGGCATTTTGGCACGGCGTTCTTCGACCCGGCGGGTGGCGGCGATCCGGTGTTGTTCCAACACGTATTCTGGTTTTTCGGACACCCGGAGGTCTATATCTTGATTCTGCCGGCATTCGGCGTGATTTCGGAGATTATCCCGACCTTCGCGCGTAAACCGTTATTTGGTTACGACTCGATGGTATATGCCATCTCTGGAATCGCATTCTTGTCCTTTATCGTTTGGGCGCACCATATGTTCACGGTCGGAATGCCATTAACGGGCGAATTGTTCTTTATGTACTCCACAATGCTCATCGCGGTGCCCACCGGGGTCAAAGTGTTTAACTGGGTGTCGACGATGTGGCGTGGCTCGATCACATTCGAGACGCCGATGTTGTTTGCGATTGCGGTGGTATTTCTGTTTACGATCGGGGGCCTGTCGGGCTTAATGTTGTCCATTGTGCCAGCGGATTTTCAGTACCACGACACGTATTTTGTCGTGGCGCATTTCCACTATGTACTGTTTTCTGGATCGATCATGGCCATGATGGGCGCTGTTTACTATTGGCTACCGAAGTGGACCGGGCATATGTACGACGAGAAGCTTGGACAGATTCATTTCTGGCTCACCGCGATCTTCTTCAATGTGACATTTTTCCCGCAGCATTTCTTAGGGCTTGCTGGTATGCCTCGCCGGATTCCGGACTACGCGCTGCAATTCACCGAGTTCAACGTGGTGTCGAGTATCGGTGCGTTCGGCTTAGGGTTTGCGCAGTTGTTGTTCGCATATATCGTTGTGCAAACGATTCGCGGTGGTCAGAAAGTGTCGAACGAAGTGTGGGAAGGTTCTCATGGTTTAGAGTGGACGCTGCCGTCGCCACCGCCGTATCACACTTTCGCGACGCCACCACAAATAAAATAGCGATCGCAACAGGGGCGAGACAACAATTATCATGGCGGCACGGGGCGATCTGCGGCGTAGCAATGTGAGGCTCGCGCTGCTGCTCGGGGCCGTCGCACTCGGATTTTTTGTTATCGTTGGGGTGGTACAGTATTTACGATGAAGACCGGGTCGTTGACACTGCTTTTGTCGGGCGTTGTGGTCGCGATGTTCGGGTTTGGCTACGCCTTGGTGCCGCTGTATGACCTGTTCTGCGAGATCACCGGTATTGGCGGCAAGACCGGCGTCACCACTGAAGCGCAGGCCGGCGCCGTCGTCGAAGACCGCTGGGTTACCGTGGAATTTACCGGCAACGCAGCGAATGGCTTGGCCTGGGAGTTCCGACCCATGGTGCCAAAGGTAAGAGTGCATCCCGGCGCCGTTAACGAAGTCGCTTATTTTGCGCGCAATCTGCGTGACGATACGATCGTTGGGCAGGCGATTCCGAGTGTCACACCGTCGGTGGCGGCGCGATATTTTAAGAAGACGGAATGTTTTTGTTTCTCCAACCAGACGTTAGTGGGCGGGGAATCCAAACAGATGGTATTGCGGTTTGTGGTGGACCCGAAGTTGCCGCAGCGGGTCAACACTATCACTTTGTCCTATACATTTTTTGATACCGGTCAATATGCCGATCGTTCAAGCGCTACCATGGCACCGGCGAAGCTGATGTGATGCCAGTGCGTTGAATTAAATCTGAGAGGTTTTGAGTATGAGTGGAGCACCGGGCAGTTACTATCTTCCTAATCCCAGCGCGTGGCCGATTATTGGTTCAATCGGATTATTTACGCTCGCGCTCGGTTTCGTGTTGTTGCTGAATGACGTCGGTGCCGGTCCGTGGATCATGCTATGCGGTGCGGCCATCATTCTCTATATGATGGCCGGATGGTTTGGTGCCGTAATCGGCGAAAGTGAAAGTGGCCAGTACAACGATCATGTCGATGTGTCGTTCCGTATGAGCATGGGTTGGTTTATCTTCTCGGAAGTCATGTTTTTTGCCGGATTTTTTGGCGCGCTGTTTTATGCTCGCGTGTTGGCGGTGCCGTGGCTCGCGGACACTGAGTTGTTGTGGCCCGGCTATGGCGGTGGTTGGCCGACGGCGGGTCCGGAGGGGGCGAGCGTCATCGCTGCCGATACACCGGTGCAGGCGGGTCAGTTCTCGACAATCGGCGCCTGGGGTATTCCATTTATCAACACTGCCATCTTATTGGCCTCCAGCGTCACCGTGACGATTGCACACTGGGCGCTAAAGAATAACGATCGCGGCAAATTGGTCCTGTGGTTGGCTATCACTGTTGCGCTGGCCGCGATCTTTTTGGTTCTGCAAGCGAGTGAATATGCCCACGCCTACGGCGAGCTCGGTCTTACGTTAGGCACCGGAGTTTATGGCGCGACATTTTTTATGCTGACGGGGTTCCATGGATTCCACGTTACCATCGGCGCAATTATTTTGACGGTAATCTTGATCCGATGCGTTCGCGGCCATTTTAATCCCGAGCACCACTTCGCGTTCGAAGCCGCGGCCTGGTACTGGCATTTCGTGGATACGGTCTGGGTTGGCCTGTTTATTTTTGTCTACGTCCTGTAGCTATTGCCCGTAGCTGCCGATTGAGCCGAACGAATCGATGCGTTCTCCTCCTGGGTATAGCGAGACGAATGGGCTCTAGTCCGAACCAGTCCGTGACCTGGCGGGGTTAGTACTACGTTACTGCTGTTGTTTGGAGGGTTGCAGACGAATGCTGTTGCTGGGAGTAATTAATCCGCTATAGACTCCGCCTACCAAGACCAGAAACAACACGACCCAGATTGATATTCTAACCGTCAGTGCTTTGACGGTGCGGTCGCTTCTGCCGCGGTCTTTGATCATGTACCAAAACGCCGATGCCAGACTCGCTAGCATCAATATCATCAGCACAATTATGATCAGTGTGGACATCGTCGTGACCGCGGAGGTTGATTGCCGTGATGGTAACAGAATCGGCAACACCGTAACGATCGTCGGGTGCTACTGACCGGACACTTGTGAATATTCGCAGCAGTTTGATGCCAACGGTGATGATGGCGGTGTGCCTGCCAATATTGCTCAAGTTGGGAATTTGGCAATTGGATAAGGCGGAATACAAGCAAACACAACTTGATAGCTACTTAGCACGAGGGCAGCTTGGGGTTGTGCCGATTCCGGCTGCGATTGTCGATGCTGAAGAAGTCGTGCATTATCGGGTTAGCGCGACTGGTTCCTACGATGCTGACCGGCAATTTTTTGTGGACAATATAACATTGCGTGGGCGACCCGGCTATCACGTCATTACGCCGCTACGGATCGTGGAGAGCAACACCCGGGTGCTCGTAAATCGTGGCTGGGTGCCTTGGGGCGATGACCGAAATGTGTTACCGCAAGTTTCGCCGCCACCGCAGCCACTGCGTGTGCAGGGCCGCGCGACTGTACCGGCCAACGAGTTTTTTACGTTGCGGGACGAAAGCGATGATACCGAGTGGGAGTGGCGTTGGCAGAATCTGGACATGGATCGATTTACGAGGTTAGCAGACTACCCCGTGCAACCGATTGTCATTCTTCTCGATCCGGTTGCTGAAGACAGTAAGTTACGGCAGGAATGGGATGTACCGCGAAACGATTGGATCGAGCGGCATCGGGCATATGCGTTTCAGTGGTTCGCATTGGCGGTGACACTGGTGGTCTTAACTATTTTTTCGCTACGCAAAGGTAGATCCAAATGAATGCTCCAATTGATCCCGTGACCTCCGAGACGCCCAATACCAGGCGCTTGAATCGCTGGATCATGTTGCTATTGGTGCTGGTGTTCGTCGCTCCGTGGGTGGCCGCATTGCTATGGCAACCATCTAGTTATATTAACAATGGCGATCTGATCGAACCGGCGCGACCGTTAGCCGATATCGATATTGCCACTATCGATGGTCAACCGCTTTCGTTACAGGATCTTGATGCGAAATGGTCCTTGGTATATTTCTCCACAGACTGTCCGCGACACTGCGAAGAAATTCTTTATACAATGCGCCAAGTGCGTTTGGCACAAACCAAGAACGCACAACGCGTCCGTAGCGTGTTGATTGTGTCCGAACCGGACAACGCACGGGCACGTTTGCAGTCGCTGGCTGGGGTGATGGTCCTTACCGCATCACCGGCGGCGCTGCGCGAAATAACCCAGGTATTCACGTTGCCGGCGGGTGATCCATTTTCCACCAAACGCGTGTATTTGGTGGATCCGCTCGGTAACCTTATGATGAGTTTTTCATCCGATATTGACCCGAGTAAGATGCGCAAAGATTTGGTTCGACTCCTAAAGGTGTCGCAAGTTGGATAGAGCCTATATCAAATTGTTTTTTGTTCTAATATGTTGAAATAGATTCAAACTGGAGTTCTGCATAATGCCCGTTCAGCCCACTGTCTCGTCGCCTGTCAGTCCGGAGGTCGGCGTGCAACATTTGCTGCGCCAGTACTACCAGCTCACTAAGCCGCGGGTCGTGGCGTTGATTATGTTTACCGCGATCGTTGGAATGTTTTTATCAACCGACGCTATGGTGCCGCTCGATATTCTGTTCATCGCAACGCTTGGTATTGGATTGGCGGCAGCGGCAGGAGCCGCCATCAACCACTTATTGGATGTCGATGCCGATACGGTAATGAAACGCACCATGCATCGGCCACTGCCGACGGGAAAATTGGATCGTCGACAGGCGTTAGTTTTTGCGGTGGCACTGGCGGCCATATCGATGCTGATACTTACGTTGTGGGTGAATCCGCTTTGCGCACTCCTGACGTTCGCGTCGCTAATAGGGTACGCGGTCATTTACACCGTGTATCTAAAGCATGCCACGCCGCAAAATATTGTCATCGGCGGTGCGGCGGGCGCGATGCCTCCGGTGCTAGGATGGTGCGCGGTTACCGGGCAGGTGACAGGCGACGCACTACTGTTGTTTTTAATCATATTCTGTTGGACGCCACCGCACTTCTGGGCGCTCGCGCTGTATCGCCATAACGATTACGCAAAAGCCGGAATCCCGATGCTGCCGGTAACCCACGGGTCGCAATTCACACGCCTGCATATCTTGCTCTATACATTGTTGCTCGCGGCAGTGACTATTATGCCGTTCGCGACTCGGATGTCAGGAATATTGTATTTGTTGGCCGCCATCGTATTAAACGCTGGCTTCGTCGGATACGCCATCGCGTTGTACCGTCGGTATAGCGACATACTCGCGCGGCGAACCTTTGCGTATTCGATTCAGTATCTCGCGATGTTGTTTGCCGCGATGCTGGTGGATCATTATCGTGAAACGTTGGCCCGGCTGCTGGGCGCCGTCATCTCGGTCTAGCGACTGATTGGTTGTGGCCACGCACTAACACGTCAGTCGATAAAATGACCATCAGCCGAGCGGATTTCGCGGTAGGCCAAATCGTGCGCCACGAGTTGTTCGCTTACCGCGGTGTCATAATCGATGTCGATCCCGAGTTTCAAGGGACTGCACAATGGTATGAAATGATGGCGAAATCCCGGCCACCGAAGGATCAACCCTGGTATCATGTTCTTGTCGACGGCGCTGCACACCAGACTTATGTCGCGCAACGTAACCTGAGGGCCGACAGCGATCGTGGTCCGATACGGAATCCAGGGGTCGATGCCATCTTGATGCGCGCCGATGACGGTACCTATGTGTTGCGGAGGGGTCTGAGCTAACGAGATAGCGGACGTCGCAATGGTGGTGATCTAAAAACCGATGAAACAATACGCGCTTGCTTGTGAGCGCAATTCGCAGCCCATTATTTCGGTTCTGCAAGAGCTCTTACCGAGGCGCGGAACCGTGTTGGAGATAGGCAGCGGTAGTGGACAACATGCGGTCTGGTTTGCTGAGGCGTTTCCGAATTTAATATGGCAACCCAGCGACCGCGCTGGGGCGCTGGTGAGCATCGACGCTTGGCGGTGTGATGCAGACCTTGCCAACCTGCGCGCACCGATCGCGCTGGATTTATTCGATCCAGTTTGGCCTGTCGATGAGGTGGCGGCGATTATATGCATTAATGTCGCACATATTGTCGCGTGGCGCGGCGTGGAGCAACTGTTCGCGCGTGCGGGCGAGCTATTGTCGGGCGGCGGTTCGTTGTATTTGTACGGTCCGTTTCGGTATGCCGATCGGGCGTTGGAACCGAGCAATTGTCAGTTCGACGGCTGGTTGAAGCAACGCGACCCCGACAGCGGCATCCGCGAGTTCGCGGCAGTCGACCGGCTCGCAACGGCAGCGGGACTAGCGCTCGCTGGCGATCGCGCGATGCCCGCTAACAATCGCTCGCTGTGGTGGCATAACGCCACAGCGCCCCGAGCGGCACGGAGCGGCGAGATAGTTTAGGTAGCGGTAGCGAGGAACGTCTTGATCTGCTTCCATAGGTCATCCCCGCCGCGGGCGAACAACGTGCTGTGGCTGGCGCCGATGACGGTATGGCGGGTTACGGCCGAGGACCCTGCGTGAGCCGCGAGGGAATCGCTCATCGCATACGGTACAATTTCATCCTGTTCGCCGTGCGCGATAAATATTGGACAGTTCACGCCGGTCAAATAGGCGGCCGTATCGAATCGAAACGACAATGCCTCCTCGATAATAATATCTCTGGAAGAGAACAAGCCCCGCACGATTTCCACCATATTGGTGGGCGCAGAGAACGTCAACAGCTTAGACACGGGGCGTTGGCCGGCCAGGTAGGCAGCGACCGCACCGCCGATCGATCGCCCCGCTGCGGCAATCTTGAGCGTCGGGTGATTGGTGGACAGCCAATCGAACGCAAATTCGGCATCGGTTTGAAAACTGCGTTCACTGGGACGACCGGTGCTCGCACCATATCCCCTGTAATCGAAGCACAACACAGCAAATCCGAGGTCGCGGAAAGTTTTGAGCACCGCTTCGGCGCCGCGCAGATTTTCGTTACTGCCGTAAAAATAGAGGACGCATAAATCGTTATTGGCCGATCCCGGCGCGAACACTCCGGCGATCCAATCACCATCCCGAGTCATCATCCACAGCGAGTCTGAATTCGCCAATACCGGCGGTTCCGCGTAATGATTGGTCGCCCCGGCAAACACATTTTGTTCGATGCGGCTTAGGCCGTCAAAATCTATCATGGCGTGAGATCGTGTTCGGCACGCGCTTGGCGCAAAGCCTGCTGCAGATCGGTACAACCCAGTGTGTGGATACGTTGTTCAATGCCGGACAGTATGACGCGAACCAAGTGCGGCCCGTGATAAATCAACCCCGTATAGATCTGTATGAGATCGGCGCCCGCTTGTAGCTTTTCCCAGGCACTCTGTGCGGAGTCTATGCCACCCACACCAATTATTGGAATTTTGCCATGCAGTTGTGCGTATAAGCGCCGCACCATCTCAGTAGATGCGGCACGCAACGGCGCACCACTTAAGCCACCCGCCTCGCGGGAAATGGCCAGTTCGCTTAAGCCCGTTCGTTCGGTGGTGGTGTTACTGACGATAACCCCATCCAATTGATAATGCAGTAGTTGACTGGCGACCGATTTAAGATTTTCGTCGTCCAGGTCCGGCGCAATTTTCAGCACCAACGCGACTTGGCGATGCTGCCGGTCGGCCAAATTGCGCTGCCGTTCTTGGAGCGCCGCTAGCAGCCGGTCGAGGTGTGAATCGGAGTGTAACTTTCTGAGGTTGCGGGTGTTGGGCGATGAGATGTTAATAGCGATGTAATCGCATTCGTCGTAGATCGCCGTCAATCCCGCCAAATAATCGTCGACCGCCGACTCGATCGGCGTGGCCGCGTTTTTGCCGATATTGATGCCGATGATCGGGCGCCGCTGCGTGCGTCTGAGATTACGCAGGAATGCGGTTAGGCCCAAGCTGTTAAATCCCATGCGGTTGATCAGCGCATCATGACTGGTCACTCGAAACAATCGCGGACGTGGGTTTCCTGGTTGTGGTAACGGCGTCACCGTTCCAAGTTCGATGAACCCGAAGCCCAGTGCCGAGAATGCATCTACGGCCGCCCCTTGTTTATCGAGGCCGGCGGCTAATCCCAGTGGATTGGGGAAGCGGATACCCATGACCTCTACCGGCAACGAGGGGTGCGGAGCGCCCGCCATCCGGCTCAGCACCGACAGCACGCCGGGTACGTTGGGCGCGGCGGCAAGGAAGCGCAGCGCTAGCCGATGTCCGGTCTCGGGGTCCAGGCAGAACAGCAGGCGTCTAGCGATTGGATACAATAGGTTCCCTAGCCCGGATAATTCATCAAGAGTCCGACGTGAGGGTCAAATTGGCGTTACATATTGGATGATTGTTCGAAAATTCATCGCCGTAGCTATGGATTGAGAGCGATCGTTCAAAACGTGAAGCCAAGTTGGTCCTCACTTCGGACAGGACGAACTGACTATTCCACATAATCCCCAATCCTCGCTTAATTAATTGAATCTTAAACATATCTTTGAGTATTGAGTCCGCCTTGGTGAAATTTCCGGGCCAGATCGACTATGTTGCAGTATGAGTCAGTACGAGGCCTCGGCAGGGACGTCGTGCATGACGGTGCGGGTACGGTGTCGTGGCGTGATGCCGCCATATTGCGTCATCGCCGCTCGAACGGGAATAAGCATCGAATCGGCGCAGCGCGTCGCAGCCAAATCTGGCTCAAAATTGTTCCGATCGCGCAACATACCGCCACTTCCCGACCGGCAGGTGTTTAAGACGAATCTTGCCTATACGGACCCGTTTTAAACTCGAGATTTCCAATCCCACGAGCTCACACATACGACGAATTTGGCGTTTGCGCCCTTCGGTTAACACGATGCGTAATTTGTCGTCGCTGATTCGCGAAACCTTGGCACGGCGGAGCAATCGGCCATCGAGGTGCAGGCCATGTCGCAGCTTGTCGAGCTTCGCAGCCGTCAAATCCCCGCGTATACCCACCAGGTATTCCTTTTCGATGGTGCTTTCCGGGCCGATGAGTAAGCGCGCCATCCGCCCGTCTTGGGTCAGCACCAGCAATCCTTGCGAATCGATATCGAGCCGGCCGGCCGGTGCGAGTCCGGACAACGTTTTGAAACGACGCGCCGGGCGCTGGTCCTTGCCAACATAGAGGTTGTCTGCCGTGACCAGCGTAGCGGCCAGTGGATATCCTTTGCCCGACGCGCTGGAGACGACCCCAAGCGGTTTGTTAAGGATGATCGTGACCCGGGATTGCTGGCGGCGTTCGGCCTCTCGATCCAGAGTTATCGTTTTACTGCTGTCGACTTTGGTACCGAGTTGAGTGACCAGCAGGCCGTCTACATAGACCCACCCCTTGTCGATGTAAACGTCGGCCTCACGTCGTGAGCAGATGCCACGTTGGGCGAGTAGTTTGGAGACGCGTTGTTGTGTCACCAATGCCACCTCGGTCGGGTGCTAGCCCGGATAATTCATGACGGGTTCGCAATTCAGGGGAAATCGTGCCGAATACGACGCCCGATTTTTCCTGAATCCGAACGGGACAATCTGTGCGCAGTCCCAGTGCCCTAAAACACAGGGTAAGCGGTTAAAATATTGAGAAGATTCTTGGTCCACGGTCCGCCTTCGTGAAATATTCGGGCTATAGTCCCAGAGTGGACAATTCTTGCAAAGGCTCACTCGCGTCCCAATAGCGCTCGATTTTTCGCGCAAATTGGCGCGCATAAGCGCGATCACCGACGCTGGTGACTGCGGCGGGTTTCGCGAGTTCAGGTTGATGGAATACCGATTCGCGGTCGATGACGATAAAAAATTCCTCCTCGAACGGATAGTCCGCAGTGAGTTTGCGGATCTCATAGAAGCTACTCAGTCGACGGCACAGATCCACAATCCGGGAATTAAACCTCATAAACCAAATTTCGTCGGTAATAATGAATCGACCACGGTTGCGCTGATCGCGGGTTGCGAAGTGGCTTAGAATTTCCGTCACAGAATGCTCGTGGAAGGCCTTTAGTTTGAATCGCGGCGCGAAGATCTCCAGACTATGGCGCGCGCCGGACAATAGTTCCTGTGCCGCGGCGCTTATTTCCTCGTCGCCGCTAACATGATGTCTGCCGGTGGCGGTAGGAGCCGAACTTTCCACACTCATCGCTTAGATGTGGCCGCACGGGCGGCATTGCCCGTATAGGTCGCCGGGGATAGGGCCAGAAGTTCATGTTTCGCAGCATCGGGTATCGCCAGGCCTTTAATGAACGACTGCAAGTGTTCGCGATCGAGGTGCTCCTCGGCGCCGCGGGTAAGGGCCTTCAGGTGCTCATAGGGATTATCGACACCATGGCGGCGCATAACCGTCTGAATAGCTTCAGCGAGTACTTCCCACGCATTATCGAGGTCTGTATTGAGTCGAGATGGGTCGATATCGAGCATACCCAGCCCTTTCAACGTCGCATCGTATGCCAGCAAGCAGTGCCCAAAAGCGACGCCGAGATTGCGCATGACGGTCGAGTCGGTGAGATCGCGTTGCCAGCGGCTGATGGGAAGTTTCTCGGCCATATGGCCCAGTAGCGCGTTCGCAAGGCCGAGATTCCCCTCGGAGTTTTCGAAGTCGATCGGATTGACCTTGTGGGGCATCGTCGACGAACCGACTTCATTGGCGACGGGTTTTTGGCGAAGGTATCCTAACGCGATGTATCCCCAGATATCTCGGTCGAGATCGATCAGGATCGTATTGAGCCGGCACATCGCGTGGCATAGCTCCGCGACGGAGTCGTGGGGTTCAATCTGGGTTGTATAGGGGTTGTAGGTCAAGCCGAACCCGGCCACGAAGTGGTTGGCGACGTGTGGCCAGTCGACCTGCGAAAAGGCCGCGTAGTGTGCGTTGAAGTTGCCCACAGCGCCATTAAATTTCGCGAGTAACTCGACGCGATTGATGCGTTGATATGCCCGCTCCAAGCGTGCAACGACGTTCCGCAGTTCCTTGCCGATCGTGGAAGGTGAAGCCGGCTGACCATGGGTACGGGTCAACATCGGTTGTGTGGCATAGCGATTCGCCATGTTGCCCAGGGTATCGATAAGTTCCGCGATCCTCGGCGCTAAGACGTGGTCACGGCCTTGCTTGAGCATTATCCCGTAGGCCAGATTATTAATATCCTCCGAAGTGCAGGCGAAGTGGATGAACTCGGAGATTTTCTGTAATTCTGGGTGATGAGCGGTGCGTTCCTTAAGAAAATACTCCACCGCCTTAACATCGTGATTGGTGGTCGATTCGATCGCTTTAACGCGCTCGGCGTCGGCGTCCGAGAACTCGGCGACTATATTGTCCAGCACCTCGGTGGCCGATGTTGATAACGGCGCGACTTCGGTAATTTGTGGATGTTCGGTCAGGGTTTGGAGCCAGCGTATTTCTACGACGACGCGGTTGCGAATCAACGCCAACTCGCTGAAAATCGGCCCTAAAGCCGCGACCTTGGCGGCGTAGCGACCGTCGAGCGGCGAAAGCGCAGTCAGCGACATGAATCGATCGGATCACGGTGGAGTTACGACGGCCGCAGAGTTTAACATAGCGCTAGCCCGGATATTTCACGAAGGCGGACCATGCACCAAGATTCTTCGCCATATCTAAACAACTTGCCCGAATCCCAAATGGCCTCGGCCTCCGCACAGAATGTCCTGTTCGCATTCAGGAAAATTCGGGCGTCGCATTCGGCACGATCTCCCTTGATCCATAGCTACGGCTATGTACGGACAAGCGATCGCACCGACTACTTAGCCCGATTTCCCCTGAAGTCCGAACCCTTCATGAATTATCCGAGCTACTCCACTACGTAGCCACCATGCTGTCACATTTTCTAGAGATCCCATATTCGGACCTGCGCACACTTGTGGTGACGGTGCTGCGGCAGGGCGGCGGGTCGCGACCGGACGTTTTGCATTTACGGCACGGCGATGACGACGCGGTGCTTAAAGATCACAATTGTTGTGATGCCCGATTCGCGCGATGGCTTGGGCCGTTGCTGACTCGCCGCGAGGCCAAGGCCTTGGCGATACTAGAGGACGTGGTGCAGGTGCCGACACTGGTAGGGCGGGTCGACCGGCGCGCACTGCTAATGGAGTATGTCGTCGGATCGCCGGTGCGCGGCTCTGAGGGCGATTTCGATTGGCCGCGGTTCTTCGAGCGCTTCTATGCACTGTTAGATGAAATGCACCGACGCGGTGTGGCGCACTGCGATCTACGCAGCCCGGGAAATATCTTATTAGGTTGCGCTGGTGAGCCTGTCATAATGGATTTCGTCGCCTGCGTGTTCGCCGGGGCACGTTGGAATTTGCCGCAGCGTTGGTTATTTACCCGATTTTGCCGGGTTGACCACAGTGCCGTGGTAAAACTAAAAAGCCGTGTCGCGCCGGATTTAATTACTTCTGCGGAATCCAAATACTTGCGCCCGTCAGGACGCTTTGATCGCGCCGCGCGTGGCTTCGGGGTTTGGATCAGGCGCCAGAGCCGCGCATTGCTTACGGCATCGCGCCGATGATGGCACTGTAGGATCGCGCCGAATACGACGCTCGATATTTCCTGAATCCGAACAGGACGAACGGTACAAAGAGCGGGTTCCTCAAAATCGAACTTAACCGGTTCAAATATTAAGAAGATTTATCAGACATCGTCCGCCTTCGTGAATTATCCGGGTTCGGCCGTTGCCGACGTTGGGAGATCCACCGCAGCTTCGATGATGCCGCCGCCGAGACAGATTTCACCGTCGTAGAAAACCATAGATTGGCCCGGGGTTACGGCGCGCTGCGGCTGATCGAACACCACCCGCGCTCGGCTTCCGGTCATGTCTATATGGCAGGATTGATCGGGCTGGCGGTAGCGGGTCTTAGCTTGACACCGCGACGAATCGCTGGCGCTGCTCCCAACCCAGTGCAGATCGTGTACCAGTGCGGCGTGTACGAACAGCGCCGGGTGATCGTGGCCTTGCACGACATACAGCAGATTGCTCGCGGTGTCTTTTTCGGCGACATACCATGGTGCGCCGGGTCCGCCAATTCCTAGTCCGTGGCGTTGCCCGATCGTGTAGTACATCAAGCCATCGTGTTGGCCTATTCGCTTTCCATCAAGATCGTGGATCTCCCCAGGTCGTGGTGGCAAATACCGACTCAGAAAGGTCTTGAACTTCCGTTCTCCGATGAAGCAAATGCCGGTGCTGTCCTTTTTATCGTGAGTCGCCAAGCCGAGTGATTGTGCTGTCGCACGCACATCGGTTTTAGCCAAATTGCCCAATGGAAACAGCGAACGCGCGAGTGCATGTTGATCGAGCCCATATAAGAAATAGGACTGATCTTTTTGGGGGTCGGCACCCTTAAGTAGTTGACGGCCGTCGCCGATTTCACGGCGCCGTGCGTAATGCCCCGTCGCGATGAAATCCGCACCCAGATGTAACGCCCACTCCAGAAACTCCTTAAACTTGATCTCTCGGTTGCATACGACGTCCGGGTTTGGCGTGCGTCCGGCGCGGCATTCGGCTAGGAAGCGCGTAAAGACGCGCTCCCAATACTCATGGGAAAAATTGACGGTGCGTAATGGAATCCCTAATAACTCGCAGACTTGGTTTGCATCGGCGAGGTCGGCCTGCGCAGTGCAATGCTCATCGGTATCGTCGTCTTCCCAATTTTTCATGAACAGGCCGAGCACATCGTAGCCTTGCTCAAGCAACAGCGCGGCGGCGACGGATGAATCCACACCCCCCGACATTCCGACGATAACGCGCAGCTTAGCGGTTTTGACGAACGCCATGTCGAATTACTTCGATCGTGCCGCGGCGCCGATCGAGCGATCCGGCAGCCGTCGAAGAAACTCCAGCGGATAGCGCCGACCGGACAGGTGGTCCACGATTTCTAGTAACACGTTGGCACTGCGTAGTTGGTTCTGTTGCGCACGAATCTCCGCGGGAGTGGCCCACAAAACACGATGTACGTTCTGATCGACCGGTCGGGCATTGTCGCACACGACGACTGAACCCGCGAAGGCGATACGCAGGAACGTTTGTTGGGTAGACGATTCGATCGACTCGTACATGCCGGTCAAGCTGGTGGGATGAAATACCAACCCGGACTCCTCGCGGGCCTCGCGTAGGGCGCCGAACAATGATTCGCCCGGGTCGAGGTGGCCGGTGGGTTGGTTGAGTACGCGGTTACCATTAACGGATTCTTCGACAAGCAAGTAACGCCCCTGATTTTCGACGATGGCGGCTTGACTTGGCCGATTGGGTGGGCTCTGCACCCGCCAATATCACCTTGACAGAGTACGAGTCTCGCAAGTCAAGCGGCGAGCGATTCAGCCACGTTGCGTTACACTCCCCGACTCGTGAGTTTCACATTAAACGGTTTGCCTTGGCGAAGTTTTCGACCCAACGCGGCCGGTGTTGTGGCGACATCCGTGTTTATCAGCGGCGTGTGTGTCAATACTTTTTATTTTCAACGACTTATTAAAATTCTCGTGGGCGGAACCACAATCCGGATTGGGCGCCGTGGTGCCGAAATATACCCACAAAAGTTCTCCAACCCTTGAGAAAGCGCGATCGAAGACCCTATTATTATGACTGGGCGATATGTTTTGAGTCATTTTGATGCAATCATACGATACGTGGCGGTCTCGTTTACGAAATACGAATGAGTAACGATAAGCGAATTCAACGCAGCGATGGACTCGCGCTGCAGGAAACCAAGCCCAAGCTCAAGAAGCCCCAGTTATACCGGGTGATATTGGTCAACGACGATTTCACGCCAATGGAGTTTGTCGTGGTCGTATTGGAACGGATTTTTCAAATGCCCTCGGATGAGGCGGAACGTATCATGCTCAATGTGCATCAAAAGGGTATGGGCGTGTGTGGCGTCTATATCTGTGAAATAGCGGAAATGAAGGTGCGCCAGGTGCTGGAATTCGCACACGAACACCAACATCCCCTGCAATGTACGATGGAGCCCGAATAGGCAGCCGGAATACATGATATCCACGGAACTCGAAACCTCCCTAAATACGGCGATCCAGTATGCCCGTGAATGTCGTCACGAATTCATAACTGTTGAGCACCTCTTGGTGGCACTGCTCGACAATGCGGCTGCCGTGCGGGTTATTAACGCCTGCGGCGGAAATATCGATGCGTTGCGGCGCGATTTAGCGGAGTTTCTCGACGAACATATTCCGATAATGCCACCCGATACCGATGAAGACACGCAGGCCGGGAACGGCTTTCAACGAGTGATTCAGCGCGCGATTCTGCACGTTCGAAGCAGTGAACGAAAGGAAGTGACCGGCGCCAACGTGTTGGTGGCGATATTTGCCGAAAAGGATTCTCACGCCGCGTATTTTCTTAACCGACAAGAGGTTACGCGGTTCGACGTCGTGAATTACATCTCCCACGGTATCAGTAAGGTCGGTGGCAACAACGGCCTGCCGGCGCCGGAGGACGGTGAAGCGGACGGTGACCACGGCGATTCGGAACAGTCCGGTAGCCCTCTGGCGACATTCGCGGTGAATCTTAACGAGCAAGCGCATAGCGGTAGCATTGACCCATTAATCGGTCGTCTTACGGAGGTGGAGCGAACGGTTCAAATCCTTTGCCGTCGGCGTAAGAACAATCCGTTATATGTTGGCGAAGCGGGTGTTGGAAAAACTGCGATCGCCGAGGGCTTGGCAAAAAAGATCGTCGACGGAGAGGTCCCCGAGGTTCTCGCCGAAAACACTATTTACGCCCTGGATATGGGCGCATTGCTGGCCGGCACCAAATTCCGCGGTGACTTTGAGCAGCGATTGAAGTCGGTGCTAAACGAGTTGAAGGCGACGCCTGGCGCAATTCTATTCATCGACGAGATTCACACCATTATTGGTGCCGGCGCGGCGTCGGGGGGGGCGATGGATGCGTCGAATTTGTTGAAACCGATGCTGGCGTCCGGTGAAGTCAAATGCATTGGGTCTACGACGTATCAGGAATATCGTGGGATCTTCGAAAAAGATCGTGCGTTGTCGCGACGCTTCCAGAAAATTGATATCTCCGAACCGTCAAATGAGGAAGCCGTAAAAATACTGCGAGGCCTCAAATCACGATTTGAGGAACATCATGACGTTCGCTATACGAAGCAAGCCCTAACCAGCGCCGTCGATTTGTCGGCGCGGTATATCAACGACCGCCTTCTTCCTGACAAGGCGATAGATGTCATCGATGAAGCCGGAGCGAGATCGCGGCTATACACCGGCGCGAAACGCAAAAAAACCATTGGCGTAGCCGAAATCGAAAATATCGTATCCAAAATTGCCCGCATTCCACCGAAGACAGTTTCATCTTCAGACAAGAACGTGTTGCGAATGCTGGAACGAGATCTGAAAATGGTAGTGTTCGGGCAGGATGAGGCCATCGCAAGTCTGGCAGGCGCTATCAAATTAGCCCGCTCGGGATTGGGCGATCTGCAGCGGCCAATTTCCTCGTTCTTGTTTTCCGGTCCCACCGGTGTGGGTAAAACTGAAGTAACACGACAGTTAGCGCTGGTTATGGGTATCGAGTTGATACGATTCGATATGTCGGAATATATGGAGCGTCACACCGTGTCGCGTTTGATCGGGGCACCTCCGGGATACGTGGGGTACGACCAAGGCGGGTTGCTGACTGAGGCGATTAATAAGCACCCGCATGCGGTGTTGCTTTTGGATGAAATCGAGAAAGCTCATCCGGATGTATTCAATGTGCTGTTACAGGTCATGGATTACGGGACACTAACCGACAACAACGGCCGGAAGTCCGATTTTCGCAATGTCGTTATTGTCATGACCACCAATGCCGGGGCCGACCAAATGGCCCGTGCCTCGATGGGATTCACACGCCAGGACCATACTGGTGACGATATACAGGCAATCAAGCGTCTGTTTACGCCGGAGTTCCGAAACCGTATTGATTCCATCATTCAGTTTGCGGCATTGGACGACGCGACGATCATGCATGTTGTCGGTAAGTTTATTATGGAGCTTGAACAGCAGCTTGCCGAGAAGCGCGTGACGCTTGAAGTAGATATGCCGGCGCGGCAGTGGTTGGCGCGAAAAGGTTATGATCGCGCGCTGGGCGCACGGCCGATGGCGCGATTGATTCAGGATAAGATCAAGCGCGCGCTCGCGGACGAATTGTTGTTTGGACGTTTGCTCGACGGTGGCACCGTCAAGATTGGCGAGCAAGCCGACGAGTTGACCTTCGAAATAAGTTCTACCTAATAACCCAGTTCCAGTGCCGGCTGCCCGGCCAGCGGTGTCGTTTCGCGGGGGGTTGTGTCGCGATACAAAAGTTGATTGGGCCGCACGGCTGCAGATTCAGGGTATGAGCGGTAGCTCAGTCGGCTCGATACCTTCTATGGTGGTAATAGCCAATGTTGTGGTCTTGTCGTTTTTACGACTCACAACCTTTACCGGTGCATGACCGAGATCGATCGCGAGCCACACCGTCACTGATCGCTCTGGGCGGTCTAAGCGGCGTTTTTCGATGCGCCAAGTACGAAGCTTGCCGAGTGCCGTGTCAATGACTTCTTCGATCGGGTCTTCGTAGCGATACTCGCGCAGCCCCTTGGCACTTACCACATTGATCCGTTG
>CAXMMZ010000179.1:0-13070 GCA_964194565.1 Arenicellales bacterium | reverse complement strand
TACGTGAAAGTACTGGGGCCGGAGCACCCGGACGTCGCGTTCAGTCTCAACAATCTGGCGGTGCTCTACGACGCCCAGGGCCGGTACGCCGAGGCCGAGCCGCTGTATCAGCGCTCCCTGGCGATCCGGGAGAAAGTCCTGGGGCCGGAGCATCCGGACGTGGCCGAGAGCCTCAACAACCTGGCAGGGCTCTACGAAATACAGGGCCGGTACGCTGAGGCCGAGCCGCTCTATCAGCGAGCCCTGGCGATTTCGGAGAAAGCCCTGGGGCCGAAGCATCCGGACGTGGCCAAGAGTTTAGAGAACTATGCTGATTTGCTGCGAGAGACCAAGCGCAGCGACGACGCGTCACAGTTGGAGGTCCGGGCCAAGGCGATTCGTGCCAAGCACGCTCTGGATAATCCGCTAGAGTGATAGGCGCCCAGCAGGTCGTCGCGATTCGCAATCGTGGCTTGTCGGCGGAGGGGCGCGGCCCAATCGCGGCGCCGCGCTACGAGCCGACGGTTAATTGTTGCTCAGGACAGCGACCGTCGGTCCACCGGGACAGTTCGGCGGTATGACTATTCCGTTCGACTCTCACCGGGATTCGTGAACTGCGCGGCCTGAATAGCAAACATCCCGGTCTGGATTCTCGGCGTCCCGGGGTACACGGCCGAGTTGGTGCAGGATCTCAATGCTCTGCTCGTCGCTGTTCTCGCGGGCCACCGCCAGTTCCTGGTCGGCGATATCATCGAGCTTGAACAGGACCTGCTGAGAGCTTTATTTTATGCGGCCCCCTCTCGAGCCCATCACCCTGTCGCCGTCCTGCCATGTTTGCGACCCACACTCTCGGCAGTCAGGCAAAGAATTTCAAACAGGAGGTTGGCCGCGTTCAATGCTGTCATTCCGCTCTGATCCAGAGGCGGTGACACTTCGCAGACATCGCCGCCGATCACATTCAGTCCGCGCAGATTACGCAGGATCATCTGCATGTCGCGCATCATAATACCGCCAGGTTCGGGCGCCCCTGTGCCCGGCATGCACATTGGGTCCAGACCATCCACATCGATGGTGATGTATACCGGGGCATCTCCCACCGTCTTTATGATCTCCTCAATCACCGCTTTGCGTCCGAGCTCCTCGTAATCGTCCATGGTCAGAACGTTCATACCAAGATCATGAGCGCCCTGAATATCGTCATCGGCATAGCGGGTACCACGCAGTCCGATCTGAATGGTCCGCGTCCCGTCCTGCAGACCCTCCTCGACGGTGCGCCGGAACGCGGTGGCGTGATTGACTGTGCTCTCGCCAAGCGAATCAAAAGTGTCGGAGTGCGCGTCAACATGAACGACTGCGACTGGCTGCGTTATGTAGCCCGAACGCATCATGCCACGCATAATGGGCAGCGGTATGGTGTGATCGCCGCCAACCCCGACAGGCGCCGCACCGTGACCGGTGACGTCCGCAACGAACTCCGTAATATTGTCGATACTGGTTTCCAGACTCATCATATTGATCTTGGCATCGCCGACATCGGCAACTTGGGCGAGTTGGTATGGATTGATGCCAGTAGTCGGGTTGACACGGCGGATCAGTCGCGACATATCCCGAATCTGGGCCGGCCCCAGCCGGGCACCGTTGCGGTTGGTGGAACCCAGGTCGAAAGGTGCACCGTATAGTGCGATATCCAGTCCCTCAGCGGATTGTACGAAAGGCAACCGCATCAGGGTCGCCGGTTGCGAGCAGCGCGGCATAATCGACGAATCGATTGGTTGGTTAAAACTGGCATTCATTATTTTATCTCCTGGAAAAGAATTGGGGTTAGCCCGGATAATTCATGAAGGGTTCGGAGTTCAGGGGAAATCGGGCTAAGGAGTCGGTACGATCGTCCGCCGATGCATAGCCGTAGCTATGGATCAAGGAGGATCGTGCCGAATACGACGCCCGATTTTTCCTGAATCCGAACAGGACAAACCGCGCGCAGGCCCCGTACCCTAAAACACGGCGTAACGGTCTCAAGTATTGAGAGAACTCTTGGTCCATGGTCCGCCTTCGTGAAATATCCGGGTTAGCCTGTGTTCTGAATTTTTTGGAATGCGAGAAACGTGACCTGGCCAACCTCACGGCGTGGTGCATCCAGGGTGGCGACAAATTGATCCAACTCGTGAATTTTCTCAAGTTCGTCGAGCCGGGCCAGGGCCGTTTTCAGTTCCGTATCGCTTACGGTACTCCAGATTGAATCGCCGCTTCGCCAGCTCGAGGAAAACGGGCCATGCGTGTCGAAATACGCATCGCCTTGTAATGGTGGATCGGTGACCGGGCGTTCGCCGTGGTGCGCCAACCCAAGTTTGTCCAATGTATCGATAAGCTGTGGGATTGGAATGTGCCGCCCGCACATGCGCTCGCACGCCTCCGGAATTAACGCATAGGGCCAAAAGCCGCGGCGTAGTTGTTCGTGGCTGCAGGTGTTCACGACCAACACCGCGCCCGGTTTCATGACTCGCGTAAATTCCCCGAACGCTTTACCGCAGTTCGGATACGACGGGTCGCTGCCGTCGTCCAAGTGATGTAACACTTGGTTTATGATCACACCGTCAAACGACTCAGCGTCGAATGGCAATGCCTGAAGTTGTGCATGGTGAAACTCGGTGTTGTCGGCACCAGCGAGCTTCGATCGGGCGCAGTCTAGCATTTTGGGATTGGCATCTGCGGCGCTGATGTGTCCGAGTTCGGATGACAGGGCCAGGGTGTAGTTACCGGTCCCGCAACCCGCATCCAGCAAGCGCTGGTGACGCAGCGCTATCGGGTTGCGGCCTAAGAAATCGAGAACAATATCGACCCCAATCGGGGCCCGGGTCTGATCGTAGCTGCGGGCCACGTTTGAATAGTTCTCGTAGGTACTCATGTTCTTTGGGAGTGCAGAAGTTTGGCTGTTTCTTGGCGGCCGTTGTCCCGTAGAATATCGCAAATTACGTCACTCTGCATATCCGATGACTGATAACCACTACGATTTCATTATTGTCGGCGCCGGATCGGCCGGCTGCGTTATAGCTAATCGACTCTCCGCCAACCCGGATACCCGGGTGTTATTGGTGGAAGCAGGGCCAATGGATCGCAGTGTCTTTATACATATGCCGGCCGCGTTTTCCTATCCGCTCAATGACAATAAGTTTAACTGGCGCTACCGAACTGAGCCGGAGCCGTTTATGGATGGGCGAATCATGGATTGCCCGCGAGGTCGCGTGTTGGGGGGTTCGTCGTCAATCAATGGCATGGCCTACGTGCGCGGTAATGCACTAGACTATGATCGCTGGGGTGCGGAAACCGGGTTTCTGAATTGGTCGTACGCGCACGTCTTGCCGTATTTCAAAAGTGCCGAAACCCGGGTGCAGGGCGCCGATGATTATCACGGTGGAAGTGGGCCACTGATGGTGTCAACCGGCCCTGGTGCCAATCCATTATTCAAAGCATTCGTAGATGCCGGTGTCGAGGCGGGGTATCCGTTTACCAAGGATCAAAACGGCTACCAGCAGGAAGGTTTTGGTTCAATGGACATGACGGTTTATAAGGGTGAACGGTGGAGCGCCGCCAAGGCCTATTTGCGCCCGATCGGTGGGCGCGATAATTTGCGAGTCGTCGTCAATGCTCTGAGTTCGCGGATCGTGTTTGAGGGTACCCGCGCAGTCGGTCTTGAATATAGCCACGCCAATCGATCGATACGGGCCCACGCCAGTACCGAAGTCATCGTTTGCGGTGGTGCGATCAATTCGCCTCAGCTATTGCAACTGTCCGGAGTCGGGGATGCGGAGTTACTGCGTAAACACAACATACCGGTGGTTATGGACTTGCCCGGGGTCGGGAACAATCTCCAAGACCATCTGGAAACCTACGTGCAGCACACCTGCACCGAGCCGGTATCACTGTATCCGGCCTTAAAACCGCTAACTAAACTCAAAATAGGCATACAGTGGATGCTGTTTCGCACCGGATGGGGTACTAGTAGTCACTTCGAAGCCGGTGCGTTCATTCGTAGCCGGGCCGGGGTACCGCACCCGGATTTGCAATATCATTTTCTGCCGATCGCCGCGAACTATGATGGGCAAAGCCCGGCCGCAGGACACGGTTTTCAGGCTCACGTGGGACCGATGCGGCCGACCAGCCGCGGCCACGTACGCATCAAATCTAAAGACCCCCGCACCGCGCCTTCGATCCAGTTCAATTATATGGGCACTGAGGGCGACCGCCAGGAAATGCGCGATGCGGTTCGCCTAACCCGCGAGATATTTGCGCAGTCGGCGTTCGATCGATTGCGCGGTCCGGAACTTGCGCCCGGTGACGCCGTGCAGAGCGATGACCAAATCGACGCGTTTATTCGTAGCCACGGAGAGAGCGCGTATCACCCGTCGTGTACGTGCAAGATGGGGTCGGACCCAGAAGCGGTGGTGGACGGCGCAGCGCGCGTGCGCGGGATTAATAGCCTACGCGTAGTGGATGCATCCATCATGCCGAGTATCGTCAGCGGCAATCTTAACGCGCCAACAATTATGCTGGGTGAAAAGTGTGCCGATCTGATTCTCGGCAACGATGCCTTGCCGCCGCTCAATGTCCCGGTATATCGGGTTTCGGACTATGAGACTCGGCAACGTTGAACGTAGTGGAAGAAATATTCGATGTGGTGGACCATGACGATCGGGTGATCGGGCAGCGCAGCCGATCCGAAGTGCATCGGCTCGGCTTATTGCACCGATCGGTACACGTACTGGTGTTCAACGCGGCGGGGCAAATTTTTCTGCAGAAACGATCCATGCACAAAGATGAAAATCCCGGCGTATGGGACGCATCGATTTCCGGCCACCTCGATACCGGCGAGAGTTACGATGCGTGTGCGATCCGCGAATCCCACGAGGAGTTAGGCATAATTCTCGACGTTGCGCCACAGCCGTTGTTCAAGCTCGAGGCCAGCGCTACGACGGGGTACGAGTTCTCCTGGGTATACCGCACCCATTCCGAAGGACCGTTTGCGCTACAGGCCGACGAAATCGACGGCGGCGACTGGTTCGACCTTGATTACCTCAGCCGCTGGAGTGCAGACCGGCCGGACGAGCTTGCGCCCCCGTTGCGTATAATTTTGGCCACCTTAAGCGCCGAATCGAATGATGCCACAGCCACCGTTAGCAAAGCCGACGAATAACCGCCCGGTGTTAATCGGCGTCACCACGCATGGCCGTAGCGAAGACGGCAAATTTGAGTTACCGGGCGATTACGTCGACGCAGTGCGTCGGGCCGGTGGCATGCCGGTATTGTTGACGCCGGGCGAAGCGCAGCGTGACGCGTTGTTCGACCGCTTGGACGGTTTGGTGTTGACAGGTGGCGGCGACATCGCGCCCGCGGAGTACGGCAGCCCAGGCCATGCCGCCATATACATGGTTAACCCCGAACGAGATGCCAGCGAACTGTATCTGGCCAAGCGCGCCGTGGATGCGCAGTTGCCGATGTTGGCAATATGCCGCGGTTTGCAAATCGTCAATGTCGCATACGGCGGCACGTTGCACGAAAATGTACCCGACGTATACGACGAGTCCGTCGTACACCGCGCACCACCACGGCGTCCAACTCCACACTGCATTCGGGTAAGCCCCAATTCGCGTCTCGCCGCCGTTACCCGCGATACGGAATTCACGTGTCAGTCGTGGCACCACCAAGCGGTAAAGGATTTGGCGCCGGAATTTGTGGCCATCGCGCACGCCGACGACGGATTAATTGAGGCGATCGAATCCCCACGCTATCCGCAATTGCTCTGTGTGCAATGGCACCCTGAACTCACTGCCGCCGCCGACCCAATCCAACAACGCTTATTCGACCAACTCGTGGCCTTCGCGCAGCAATGTGGCGGCGAGGGCGTATAATGGCGGACTTCGCTGCAGCCTATCCGCGCTATGGCGCGGTAAGTTTACCCCAATGCGGCGCCGACGTAGGCCGGCTAGAGGCAAAGCCGAAAGCCGGCAAAACGGTCAACCTTCGCAGGGTAGGTAGAGGCGAAGCTCAAACCTGCCGTCAACAATATTCCGCAATCGGCTTTCGCGAATCGGAAGACCGCGAAATACCGGACACGAAATACCGGACACCCATTAAATGAGGAGCAAATGCGTAGGGGTCCTAAGTATTGCATTGCTTGGCGAAGGCGAAAGGCAAGACCTGACCCCGATTTCCTGTTGTGGATGTTCGACCGTCATTCAGTTTCCACTATTACGCTCAATTCAGTGACAGGCGGTAGCGCGCACTGAAGTATTGCAGCCGACCAGTTCATCGACAGCTCGTGATTTCACTTATACTCGAAATCCTGAGATACAATAATGAACAGATGACTTGTCGAAACACAAGATCTTAATTATCGAAATTTCGAGGTTAGGTTTATGTCCGAAATCAATCAAGAAATCTTAAGTCAACTGCAAACATCTGTGCGCGGCAAGGTAATTTCACCCGACGCAAGCGATTACGACGAATTCCGGAAAATCTGGAACGGTATGATTGATCGAAGACCAGCGGCTATTGTGCGCTGTATTGGCACGGCGGATGTAGTTACCTGTGTAAATTTTGCCCGTGATCACGAAGTCCCCATTTCCATTCGTGCTGGTGGCCACAATATTGCCGGACTCGCCGTGGCGGACGACGCAATGATGATTGATCTTTCGCTTATGCGTGGCGCCCTGGTAAATCATGATAGCCAAACTGTACACGCACAGCCCGGTGCAACGTTGGGTGATATAGACAGCGAGACGCAGCTCCATGGCCTCGCCGCTGTCCTTGGATTCGTATCAAACACCGGTGCCGCGGGCCTTACCCTGGGAGGCGGATTTGGCTACCTCACCCGTAAATACGGTTGGACTTGCGACAATGTTGTATGCATGGATATTGTGACCGCCAGCGGTGAATTGGTCCGCGCCAGCGAATCGGAGAACGCCGACCTGTTCTGGGGGTTGCGTGGTGGCGGTGGTAATTTTGGCGTGGTGACCAATATAGAGTACCGGCTCTACCCGGTAGGTCCGGAAATTACGGGTGGTGTCATCGCCTGGCGTGGTGAAGACGCCGATAGCGTTCTCGAAATGTTTCGCAATGTCGTTGCTGATGCGCCGCGGGAAATGACCTGTGCGTCGATGATGCGAAAAGCACCCCCGGCGCCGTGGCTGCCCAAGGAGATGCACGGCGAACCAATCGTTGGAATTGTGATTTGTCATACGGGTACTGCCGATCAGGTCGAAAAGAATCTGGCTGCAATAAAGAGCTTTGGATCGCCGGTGGGCGACGTCGTCCAGCGGCGCCCGTACACCCAACAGCAAAGCCTGCTCGATGCTACCCAGCCAAATGGCCGGCGGTATTACTGGAAATCAGAGTACTTGTCAGGGCTGGAAGCCGGAACCCTGGCTGAGTACCGCAAGCACGGTGATGCGATTCAGTCACCTCATTCCGCAGCGATTCTGTTTGCCCTTGACGGCGCCCTCAATGAGCTGTCCGGCGATCATTCGCCAATGGGTAACCGCGATGCCAGGATGGTTTTCAATATGACCGCATCGTGGGACTCAGCCAATGAAGATGAAACTCATACAGCGTGGGCCAGGGACGCGTGGTCAGGACTAAGAGAGTTTTCCACCGGCGGCACCTATGTCAATTTTCTCACAGAAGACGATGGCGATGACCGAATTCGGGAGGCTTACGGCGATAGTTACGACCGCCTTGTCGATATTAAAACGAGCTGGGATCCGAACAATGTTTTTAGCAATAACAAAAACATCGCTCCGCGTACCTAAGAGATCTCTGATTAATTCTCGGAGCGTGGAGAGGTAATTCGGGACGCCGAAAAATTACAAGGAATCGCTCGTGAATAATCAAGGGTACATCTATAGGTGTCTCGAATTCGCCGATTTCGAGCACTTCGTCGATGGATTACACAAGGCAGGCGTGCTGGATCTTAATCATGCTAGCATCGTTGTCCTCGCAACCGTTCGGAGCTGACGATGGACAAGCCAGATTTCATCGAGGGTAGTTGCCTGTGTGGTGCGACGCGCTACCGCGCGACGGGGCAACCGTTTAAGGTTACTTATTGCCATTGTGAATGGTGTCGAAAGGCTTCGGGCGCGCCGATTGCGGCCTGGCTCCTGTACGACGAGGGGCAGGTCGAATTTATCAAGGGTAGTCCGCAAAAATATGCGTCGTCGCCAGGCGTTTTACGTGGTTTCTGTCCCGTTTGCGGAACGTCTTTCTGGTGGGAGGGAATATGGCACGACGAGCCAGTCGAAATGGTGGCTATCGGTAGTCTCGACGACCCGGAGGTGTACTCGCCCGACAGGCATGCGTCTTGTCATAATCAAATTAGCTGGTTTGAAGTGGCAGACGATTGGCCACGCTATCCGCACTCGAGCCCCAAAGACTGATCCAATTCGGATATTTCACGAAGACGGACGATGGACCAAAAGTCTTCTCAATATTTAAACCGATTTTCCCTGAAATCCAAATTCTTAATGAAATTTTGAGCTACAACGGAGGGAAGTTCCCCCGTTTTCGGAAAAAATAGTCTGACAACCCACCACCGGGTTGCTCAACTTATTGGGCTGGTATATCCATGGGTGTCCCGAGTCGGTCGACGACCATCCGTCCTACGAGTTGTTACGAATTAGCGGCGGCGGACGACACGCCTTCGGCGTAGGCTTGCCTTACTTCCTCGGCAATAATGCGAATACCTTCGCGCACGGTATCCGGGTCCTGGGAATACGTTACACGGATACATTCGTAACGGTGCCGCCAGTCGTCGTGTAATCCTGGAAAGAAATGATGGCCGGCGATGACCAACACGCGGCGCTGCTTCAAACGTTGGTACAAGGTTTCACTGTCAATGGGTAAATCGGGGAACCACAACCACAAAAAGATCGCGCCTTCCGGTGTGTGGACACGGTATGGCACGCCGTCCATGTATTGCGAAAGCCACTGCATCGCATCGTCGGCCCGGTTCTTATAAAACGGCTGAATATGTCGGCGGCTCACTTCCAGAATCGTTCCGCTGCGGACCAATCCTTCGGCCAGGGCGGGGCCGATGCTGCCGGTCGCCAGGCTGAGTATGGCGTTGGCTCCGGTTACCGAGCGGATAACATCCTCGTCGGCGATGACGATTCCGGTGCGTAACCCCGGCAATCCAAGTTTCGACAAGCTCATCGTGACAATGATCCCTTTGTCCCATATGGGTGTGGCGTCGGTAAATATGATGTTGGGAAAGGGTGTGCCGTAGGCGCTATCGATTATCAACGGTATGCCGCGCTGCCGGGCTAGGTTACTGAGCTGATCGATTTCGGTGTCGGTTAGTACGTTCCCAGTGGGATTAGTTGGTCGAGATACGCATATCGCCCCGATATCTTCGGCTTGGTCAATTTGGGCCAGTG
Organism: Arenicellales bacterium; assembly: GCA_964194565.1. GTDB lineage: Bacteria > Pseudomonadota > Gammaproteobacteria > Arenicellales > JAOTWM01 > JAOTWM01. The sequence continues at coordinate 3,663 of CAXMMZ010000179.1, read as the reverse complement.
CATCGGCATCGATACGATATTTGAATATGTGTTCATCGAGGTGATCGATGCTGGGCCGCGATGCGACGAATAGTTCACGGTCAATGCCGATGTCGGCATATCCGATATATTCGGGGGCTAACGGCAAAAGAACACGTCTATCTGGCCTGTTTTCGTATTTACCCGCAAATATATTAAACAGAATAAAAAACGCCGTTTGGCTGCCATTAGTCAGCGCGATGTTGGCGGGCGTGATGGGCCAGCCAAGATCGCTGCGTAATAACTCGGCTAGCGCATCGATAAAGCCGGAATGTCCCTGCGGCCCGTCGTATTCACCGATGGTGCGTTCGAACCGCGTGCCGTCATCGAGTAACTCGATCATGCGCTCGCGAAACAATTGCTCCACGGCAGGAATGCGGGCCGGATTGCCGCCGCCTAGCATATATGTTTTTTCGGCGCTGGACATCGCGGCGCCGAGGTCACCCATTAGCTGAAGAATCCCGGAATCGGCTCCGAATTTGTTACCGAATGCGGAATGATCCATCAGCGCACGATTTCGGTTTCGACTTCCAGTGTTTGGTCTGCTTGCGAGGGGGTTGTGAGGACGCCGGTATCGCCAGCGATCGTCTGTTGCAACTCGCCTCCCGGGCGCGACGCAACGATGTAGTCCGCCAAAACTCGGGTGGCTTCGTCGAGTAATACATCGCCAGGGAATTCAGTGTCGTCGGTGTCATCGTCCTCGTTCGTCGTATCCTCACTACCGACCGTTTGCAATCCACGCGCCGTGCGCAAGCGATTTTCTCGTGCCAATGATTCGCTTTCGCGCCGTTCTTTTTGTTGTTGACGTTGCATCTCTAGCAACGAAACCTCTTTGCGTGCGGCGTTTTCGGCGCGTTCCGTGGCTTCGGCGATGAGGTAGGTGAATCCGGGATCATTGCCGATTCGAGTTTCATGTCGGTTACGTGTTTTTACAAACGTATCCGGACCGTCGTGAAATCGATGCTGTTGAAACGCTGCCGGCTGGATAGCCGCCCACGGCAGAGCGTTCTCCAGGGCGCGTTCACCTTGATCGTCCGCATCGATTACGGTGGGAAACACGATATCCGGTACTACACCCCGGTGCTGTGTGCTTTCACCGTTGATTCGAAAGAACTGCGCAACGGTGAGTTTCAATTGTCCAAGCGGTGTGTCATCGCCGCCCGCAAATCGGTCGAGGCTGAATAGATTTTGCACCGTGCCTTTGCCGAAGGTAGGTTCACCGATGATTATGCCACGGCCGTAGTCTTGAATCGCACCGGCAAAAATTTCCGATGCGGAGGCACTTTGGCGATCGACCAGAACGGCCAATGGGCCTTCATAAACAATCGCCGGATCGGGGTCGAGGTTGACCTGCAATCGACCCGACGAGTCCTTGACCTGGACCACAGGGCCGGACTTGATGAACAATCCGGTAAGGCTCGTGGATTCCGACAGCGAACCGCCACCGTTACCGCGCAAATCCATAACGATGCCGTCGACTCCGGCATCCTGTAGCTCCACTAATAAACGGCCGACATCCCGCGTGGTGCTGCGAAAGTCATCATCACCGCGACCTTTGGCTTCAAAATCCACATAAAAAGCCGGCAGATCGATGACTCCGACGGTTTGTGTGCGCCCACCGCTTTGAACGCGATGAATCGACTTCTGTGCGGCTTGTTCGTCAAGTTTTATGCGGTTCCGGGTCAACGTAATGTTTTCTATCGGCCCTTCCGGCCCCGCGTCTTTCGGTAAAATATCCAACCGCAGTACGGTATCTTTTGGGCCGCGAATCAAGTCCACCACATCGTCGAGCCGCCAGCCGATCACGTCCACCATCGCCCCGTCGACGTCCTGGCCTACACCGACGATCCGGTCTCCGGATTTGAGTTGTTCGCTTTTATCGGCCGGTCCGCCCGGTACCACACTACGCACCTCTGTATAGTCATTTTCGGTCTGCAGTACGGCACCAATGCCTTCGAGCGAGAGGCTCATTCGGATTTTGAAATTCTCTGAGGTGCGCGGCGAAAAATACGCCGTGTGCGGCTCAACCGTGGAAACGTAGGCGTTAACAAAAAACTGAAATACATCGTCGGCATTGAGTTGCGTGGTGCGGCGTTTCAGACGTTGATAGCGTTTGCGCAGGGTATCGACAATATCGGCATCGTCTTTGCCGGTGAGGCGTAGGTTCAGTACGTCGTTTTTGACGCGTTTACGCCAGACATCGTCCAGTTGCTCCCGCGACTGCGCCCACTCAACGTCGCGGCGGTCGTAGCGGTACTGCTCATCAATGGCAAAATCGAAGGGTTTTTGCACGAGCGATTCGGCGAACTCCACGCGTTCTTGTACGCGTTTGCGAAATATCGCGAAGATTGCATAAGCGGGCTTAAGTTCTGCACTTTTCAGATAGTCGTCAAAATTGTTCTGCGAGCGTTCGAATTGGCGAATATCATCGGCCAGAAAATAGCTGCGGTTGGAATCGAGATTTTCGAGGAATTGTTGCAGTAATGCGCGCGACAATTCGTCATCGAGTTGGGTTTTGCGATAGTGATAACGCTCCATGAGGTGCGTAATCAGGCGCGTCGCACGAATATGTTTCGGTGCCGGCGCGAGTGATGGTTCGGTAGCCGCCGCGCTAGGGCCGACCGCGCCGGTTGTCAGGGCAATTACGAATCCCAAAAGTGCAGCAGTGGGCCACCAGCGTAAAAACCTGAATATATGTGGGCGAGTAGTAATGGGGTATGCCACGTACTTTATGTCTCCTAACCTATGCTTGGTATGCGCACATTGGCGCGCGGGACCGGTAAAGCCCTGCTGATGTCCCTAATCATATCGTTATTTCGATTCCGGCACTCGTAATATCCCTCAATCACAATGTTACCAATCCTCCATATTTCGATCATCAGTGCCAACACGTTAATAACTACTCGTAATATCAATAGGTTATGAGCATAACATGCACGAAGTCGTAACCCATTGAGGCAGCTCGCAATGGCGTTTTACAAGTATAGCGGCATGCGACTATCTGTGCGCTGTGATCATCGCGGGCCGCCATATGGAGTATTCGGTAGTTGTTAGTGACCGTTTTCGGCCACTGTATTGGCGTGATGGCACGCCACCCGGCGGTCATCAAATTTCCGCAAATCGGGTCGTTGCTGGGCGCACTCGACCGTGACGTGGATGCGGCGCATATGGAACGCGCAGCCGCGGGTCAGCTGCTGGCGGGTGCGACCCCTCGTACACCTTGAGAGCTTCGAGGATCTGAAAGCCGACGGTAAAACAGGGGTTGAGGTTGGTCATCGGCTCCTGGAAGATCATCACCGGCATTGAAGATCCGGCGATGATCAAGCAGATCCTGGATCATATCCGGCGCCGCACTAAATGGGTACAACCCAGGCCCATCCGGTTCGGGCGCCGCCTCATAGCATCACGCCGTAATCCTCATAATCTCACTGTCAACGCAGCGACGCGATGAGCAACCGAAAATCGCACGAATTCTTTCGTCCAAAATCTCGATAAAACTCAAGATCCAATCCGTTCTCATCCGCCATGGGCTGATTTCGTAACCTGTGAATAGATTCTCGCCCTGCATCAGGATATTTCACGCAACTGTGTCGCCGGATTGTCCCGTTTCTATCAGATAGCATGTGCTTTATACTTCGTATACTT
>CAXMMZ010000178.1:0-5959 GCA_964194565.1 Arenicellales bacterium | reverse complement strand
CCGCAATTCATTGTGGCTGATGAAAGCGTTGCAGCCCTTGACGTGTCGATCCAGGCGGATGTGCTGAACCTTCTGAAATCGATCCAGCAGGAAATGGGACTGACGTTCCTCTTTATCAGCCACGATCTGAGCGTCGTGGCGCATACGTGCGACCATGTGGCGGTGATGTATCTGGGGCGGCTGGTGGAGACAGCGCCGACACGCGAACTGTTCGCCGGCCCCCGGCACCCCTATACCAAGGCATTGCTGTCGGCGATTCCGTCACTCGATCCCGATGACCGGGGAAATGTGCAGAAGCTGGAAGGTGAGATACCCTCGCCGATCAACCCGCCGCCGGGCTGCAAATTCCAGACCCGCTGCCCCTACGCCATCGACATCTGCCGCAAGGAAGAGCCGAAACTCGACAAGTTGGGATTTGAGCATGATGTCGCCTGCCACCGCTGGCAGGAGCTCGCGGATCGGCCGGAAGCGTCGGTCGCCGATCCCGCCTAGGGTCTTTCCGGCCTTGATTGAACCACTCCGTCGATGTTGTGTCACCGTGCCGCTCGCCGACGAGTTGAGCCTTTAGAGTCGGTAGATCGCGGTTCGAATTCGGCAACCACCCAGCGTAGAATCCTGGTGCCGCTCCGCTAACCGAATCTATGCAAGGGGGCCAGCCATGAGCGCATCGATGAACGTCTTGTTTATCACGGCGGACCAGTGGCGCTGGGACTGCCGGTCATCTGTCGGGCACGCGTGCCTACGAACCCCCAATCTGGATCGCCTCGCCGCCAATGGGGTGGTATTCGGGCAGCATTTTGCCCAGGCGACGCCCTGCGGTCCGAGTCGCGCGAGCCTCTACACCGGCATGTATCTGCAAAACCACCGCTCGGTGATCAACGGTACGCCGCTGGATGCCCGCCATACCAACGTCGCTCTGGAGGCCCGCAAGGCTGGTTACGATCCGGTGTTGTTCGGCTATACGGACGTAAGCGTTGACCCTCGACACCGCGCACCGGACGATCCCGCGCTGCGATCCTACGCGGGCGTGCTGCCCGGGATGACGCCGGTGGTGCACGTCGACGACCACGCTCTGCCGTGGCTCGCAGATCTGAAGGCCAAAGGGTATACGGTGCGCAAGGGGTTTCTGGGCGTGTTCAAGCCCAAGGATGTCGGCGCGGAAGCCGGGCATCGCGGCCTCACGTTCGCGCCCGCGCAGTACACCGTGGAGGACAGCTACACTGCCTTTCTCACCGACGAGGTCATCAAATACCTCTCGGTGCGCGAGGACCGGCCGTGGTTTGTGCACCTGTCTTATCTGGCCCCGCATCCGCCGTTCATCGCGCCGGAACCGTACCACGCCATGTACGATCCGGCCGACGTGCCCAAGCCAGTGCACGCAGCCACGGTGGAGGACGAAGCCGGTCAGCACCCGTATTTAGGCTACTACCTGTACCACCAGCGAGGCTGGGGCATCCGCTACGATCACGACTCCAAGAACAATCTCGAGCTCGATGACACGGACGTGCTGCAAGCACGGGCCACATATTATGGAATGATGAGTGAGGTGGATACTCACATCGGTCGCCTGCTCGCATTTCTCGAGGAGACGGGAGCCTATGAAAATACCCTGGTGGTGTTCACCTCCGACCATGGCGAGCAATTGGGCGATCACTGGCAGTTCGCCAAGTACGGCTATTTCGACCAGTCCTTTCACATTCCGCTCATCGTTTGCGATCCAAGGGCCGGGGCAAAGTGCGCCCGGGGCCGGCGGGTGGACGCGTTCACCGAGAGCGTGGATGTCATGCCCACTATTCTCGAGTGCCTGGAAGTCGCCATACCGAGTCAGTGCGATGGCGAGCCGCTCACACCGTTCTGCCACGGTGAGACACCCACCAACTGGCGCGAAGAGGCGCATTGGGGGTTCGACTTCCGTCACTTCAGCGACGGCAACGGCAACACCGCCCTGGGGCTCAAACCGGATCAGTGCGGAGTTGACGTAATCCGCGGCAGGCGTTACAAGTACGTACACTTCACGGCGTTGCCACCGCTGTTCTTTGACCTCGAGCAAGACCCCCACGAGTTCCGCAATCTGGTGGATCAACCGGAGTACCAGGGTCTGGTATTGGAGTACGCGCAGAAGATGCTGAGCTGGCGCATGAATCACGACGAACGCGTGTTGGCCAACATGAGGCTCACACCCGAGGGCGTGGTGGAGCACAAGATGCCGCGAAGATGATCACACCTGGCCACGACCGTTGACCGTAGCGAGGAGCCATAAAAGCAGATACAAGATACCACGGTCAAGATCCAAGTAACTTCTTTAGACGGCAAACCAACGGCTCAATAGCAGGGGTGGGGTAATGATCGCCCGCCGTTGTATCCAGCCTCCAGCCCGGGCTAGTGCATCGTCGTGACTAAAACTGGCAAACACCATGAGCGCCACTTTTTGACACGTTTTTTCGACGTCTCCGAACAGGAATTCAAGGGCGTTATTTGGTCATTTCTGTATTTTTTCTTTCTGCTTAGTAGCTACTACATTTTGCGCCCGGTGCGTGACGAGATGGGCATTCGCGGCGGTGTCGATCAATTGCAGTGGCTGTTTACCGGGACCTTCCTCGCAATGCTTATCGCGGTGCCAGTGTTTGCATGGCTCGCTTCGCGGTATCCCCGGCGCACGCTTCTGCCTATCGTGTATTTGTTTTTTATAGCCAATCTGCTGTGTTTTTACGGATTGTTCCAACTCGATAAGGGCACGGTTTACATCGCTCGCGCATTCTTTATTTGGCTCAGCGTATTCAATCTGTTTGCGGTATCGGTGTTTTGGAGTTTCATCGTGGATATTTTTGATGCCGAGTCGGCGAAACGCTTATTCGGAATTATCGCGGCCGGAGGCAGCGCCGGCGCCATCGCGGGGCCGCTCCTGACTGCGTCGTTGGTGGGAGTGATCGGTGTGCCGAACTTATTGTTGGTGGCCAGTCTATTGCTGGCGTTGGCACTGCTGTGTATCGGCGTTCTGCGTCGTTGGACACGGCCAGATGCGACCGAATCAGCACCGGCGTTAGGGGGTAATGTATACGAAGGAATCGTGCGCGTCGTAAGCTCGCGGTATCTGCTGGGAATCTGCGGCTTTATCCTGCTGTACACCACGGTGGCGACATTCCTATATTTTAGCCAAGCGCGAATTATCGCAGTCGAGTTCGACACCGCGGTTGATCGCACGCAAATATTTGCGCTGATGGACTTCGCAGTGAATACGCTCACCATAGTGTTGCAGTTGTTGGTGACAGGTCGATTGGTGTCGCGTTTCGGTGTGGCGCTGGCTTTGGTGTTGTTGCCCGCGGTCGTGACGATTGGGTTAGTGGCATTCAGTATTGCGCCGGTACTCGGGGTGTTGCTGGTGGTGCAGGTGTCGCGGCGCGCCGTGAATTTCGCTATCGCGCGACCGGTGCGGGAAATGCTGTACACGGTGCTGCCACGGATCGATAAGTACAAATCCAAGAATATCGTCGATACACTGGTGTATCGTGGCGGGGATGCATTGAGCGGTTGGGCTTACGCTGTGTTGGCGGCGGCCGGTGCCGGTTTGGCCACAATTGCTGCGCTGGCGGTGCCGCTGGCACTGGTATGGGGTGCGTTGGCTTACTGGTTGGGGCGGCGCTACGATAAACTAAGCAACGCATCGGAAAAGTACAAAGCACTCTATCAAGCTGATTGAGTTATGTTCGCAACAAATAATTCACGACGGGCATTTCTACGCCTAAGCGTCGGTGCGGTAGTGGCGGGTGGTTTGCCGAGCGGCCCGTTGGCAGCGGACTCCTTGTTACGCTCACGGCCAATACCGGCGAGCGGTGAGTTGTTACCGGTGGTTGGATTGGGGACCTACCGTTCGTTCGATGTCGGCGCCGTGGAAACGGAGCGATCGCCGCTACGCCGTGTATTGGGTTTGTTCGTGGAAAACGGTGGAACGCTGGTGGATACCTCGCCAATGTACGGCACGGCGGAAGCGGTAGTGGGTGATTTGGCGAACCAACTTGGACTTACCGAACGGTTGTTTTTCGCCACCAAAGTCTGGACGCGAGGTCCGCAAGAGGGGGTTTCGCAGATGCAGCGTTCGTTGGCGTTATTACGGCGCGCAAAAATTGAGTTGATGCAGGTACATAATCTTGTCGATACTGAGGCGCATTTGACGACGCTCGCAGACTGGAAGGCGCAAGGCATAGTGCGATATGTCGGTATCACCCACTACACCGCCGATGCGTTTATGGAGCTTGAGGCTATCCTGCGCCGTTATCCAATCGATTTCGTGCAGTTTCCGTATTCGATTGTGAATCGCGCCGCTGAGCAGCGGCTGCTGGCTGCCGCGGCGGACCGCGGGGTCGCGGTCATCACCCATCGTAATTTTGAGAAAGGCCGTTTGTTTAAGCGCGTTCAAGATCACGTAGTACCGGCATGGGCAAGCGAATTTGATTGCCATACTTGGGGACAGTTTTTTCTGAAATATGTACTGGCAGCGCCGCAGGTAAATTGCGTGATTCCGGCGACCGGCAATCCGAAGCACCTGTTGGACAATATGCAGGCCGGGCTTGGGGCTCTACCGGGCGCTGGCCAACGCCAGCGTATGGTGGACGTTATGGAAAATCTGTAGAGGCGTATTGCGGCATTATGACGGCCGCCGTCGAGTGACGCTGGCCGCATGACGGGTCGCGGCGCTAGAATACGGGTTTGGATGGTCACTTATAGCCCGCGGCGTGGCGTCGATCGGGTTGCAATGGCCGAGTTCACCAGCTGTGGAGATTCCGATGGACGTTCGAGTCAAGAATACCTTACATCATTACATTGGTGGCGCAAGAATCGCCGGAACCAGTAATCGTTTCGGCGACATATACAATCCCGCCACCGGTGAAATCGCGAAGCAGGCACCGCTGGCGAGTGCAGACGAAGTGCGGCAAGCAATCGCGGCCGCCGTGGATGCACTGCCGGGCTGGTCGGCGACTCCGGCCGCACGACGTGCCCAAGTGATGTTCGCGTTCCGCGACCTGGTCAAACGTCATATCGACGAGATCGCCACGCTGCTCTCGGAAGAGCACGGTAAAACCATTGACGATGCCAAGGGTTCCATCACCCGAGGTGTGGAGGTCGTCGAATTCGCCTGTGGTATTCCGCAGTTGCTGAAAGGCGAATACAGCGAAGCGGTGGCGAATGGGGTGGACAGCTATTCGATGCGCCAACCTGTCGGCGTGTGCGCCGGTATTACGCCATTTAATTTTCCCGCAATGGTGCCGATGTGGATGTTTCCGGTGGCGCTGGGGTGCGGCAATACGTTCATTTTGAAGCCATCCGAGAAGGATCCATCGTGTCCGTTACGGCTTGCCGAATTGATGCAGGAGGCTGGCTTGCCGGACGGTGTATTGAATGTCGTACTGGGGGACAAAGAAGCTGTCGATACACTGCTCACCGATCCGCGGATCGATGCGGTTAGTTTTGTCGGTTCGACGCCGGTCGGCGAGTATATTTATAAAACCGGTACGGCTCACGGCAAGCGTGTACAAGCGTTGTGCGGCGCAAAAAATCATATGGTGGTGATGCCCGACGCCGATATGGAGCAGGTGGTCGATGCGTCGATCGGCGCCGGTTACGGCTCGGCCGGCGAACGATGTATGGCCATTTCGGTCATAGTGGCGGTCGGCGATGACACCGGCGACGCGTTGATCGAGCGCCTCGCACCACGGGTTAAGGCGTTAAAGGTTGGACCGTACACCGATGCGAGCGCGGAAATGGGGCCATTAGTTACCCCGGATCATCACGCCAATGTCCGTGGTTATGTCGAACAGGGCGTGAAAGAGGGCGCAGAACTGGTGGTGGACGGCCGGGAGTTGCGGGTTGCCGGCCACGACGGCGGCGCCTTCTTAGGGGGCTGTCTATTCGATAAGGTTCGACCGGAAATGAGCATATACACCGATGAGATCTTCGGCCCGGT
>CAXMMZ010000177.1:0-19447 GCA_964194565.1 Arenicellales bacterium | reverse complement strand
TCCAATCCGTTCTCATCCGCCATGGGCTGATTTCGTAACCTGTGAATAGATTCTCGCCCTGCATCAGGATATTTCACGCAACTGTGTCGCCGGATTGTCCCGTTTCTATCAGATAGCATGTGCTTTATACTTCGTATACTTTTGACACAACACGTGGAGAACTAACTATGAAAATTGAGTATTTTGGCACCGTAGCGGGTGTCGCTACCGCCGCCATGCTGGCTTTTTTCATTCCTGCGACCGTTTCTGCGAAGACCTTTGTTTTCTGTTCAGAAGGCAGCCCCGGTGGATTTAACCCAAGCCTTCACTCCGCCGGTACCGATTTCGATGCATCGGCGCAACCGATCTATAACAGACTCGCCGAGTTTGAGCCGGGTACGACCAAGGTTGTTCCTGGTCTGGCGGAGTCCTGGACCGCTTCGGAAGACGGTTTGACCTATACGTTCAATTTGCGCAAAGGCGTCAAGTGGCACAGTAACGAGCACTTTACGCCGACCCGTGACTTCAACGCAGACGACATTCTCTACAGCTTTAATCGCCAGTGGAAGGAAGACCATCCGTACCACGGCGTTTCCGGCGGCAAGTACCTGTACTTTGGCTGGATGGACATGGCCGCCGCATTGAATTCCATTGAGAAGGTTGACGATTACACGGTCAAGATCACCTTGAATTCGCCGGATGCTCCATTTGTTTCCAACCTGGCCATGGATTTCGCGTCCATTCTGTCCGCGGAGTACGCCGACAAGATGGCCGCCGCGGGTAAAATGGAAACAGTGGATACGGATCCCATCGGCACCGGACCGTTCGCCTTTGATTCCTATAAGAAAGACGCTTTCGTCCGCTTCACGGCCTTTGACGATTACTGGGAAGGCCGTCCGAAAATTGACAAGCTGGTCTACGCCATCACCGTGGACAAGTCCGTCGCCTGGCAAAAACTGCAGGCCGGCGAATGCCATTTGATGCCCTATCCGAACCCGGCCGACTTGAAAGCCATGGGAGAGCATCCCGATATTAACCTGTTGAGTCAGGAAGGCCTGAACGTCGGTTATCTGGGCTTTAATGCGGAAAAAGCACCTTTCGACGATGTTCGTGTTCGCCGCGCGTTGAGCATGGCTATTAACAAGCAGAACATTCTCGATGTGGTGTTCAAGGGTGCAGGCTCAGCGGCAAAGAATCCCATACCGCCAACCATGTGGTCCTACAATGACAATGTCGTCGACTACCCCTATGATCCGGCGGCCGCCAAGGCATTGCTTGCTGAGGCCGGCGCAAGTGGCCTGAAGACCGATATCTGGGCCATGCCGGTTGCGCGTCCTTACAACCCCAATGCCCGCCGCATGGCCGAATTAATCCAGGCCGATTGGGCGAAGATTGGCGTGGAAGCCGAAATCGTGTCCTTCGAATGGGGTGAATACCGCAAGCGTATTCGCGCTGGCGAGCATGACACTGCGCTGCTTGGCTGGACTGGAGACAATGGTGATCCGGACAACTTCATGTTCGTTCTGCTCGGCTGCGAAGCTGCCAAGACGAACGTGGCGCGCTGGTGCAACACGCGTTTTGATGGCCTGCTGCGTGCCGCTAAGCAGACTTCCGATCAGGGCGAACGCACCAAGCTCTATGAAGACGCCCAGGTCGTTTTCAAACGTGAAGCGCCCTGGTTCACGATTGCACATTCGGTCCAGTTCCGGCCCGTGCGCAAGGAGGTTACGGGCTTCAAGGTGCATCCGCTTGGTAGCCACATTTTCAAATATGTGGACCTGAAATAAGATCGCATCATTAGCTATTGCGTTGGCGGGGGGATTACCTCCCGCCAATTTTTTGGACCACGTTGGGCCAACTCTTTCAATTAGAATTTGAACCATGCGGTCGTTCCTAATCAACCGGATAGCGTTGCTGGTGCCGATCTTCTTCGGCGTGACCCTGATTGCGTTCGGTTTTATCCGTATGTTGCCCGGCGATCCGGTGCTGGCGCTTTCCGGTGAGCGGACCATGACGCCGGAGAAGCATGCCGAGCTGCTTGCGAAGCTCGGCCTCGATCGACCCATTTGGGAGCAATACTTCACTTACATTGGGAATATTCTCCAAGGCGATTTCGGTACGTCGTTGTTGACCAATCGGCCTGTTTTGGAGGAGTTTTTGGAGCTGTTTCCGGCCACGGTCGAGCTAGGCTTCTGCGCCATCATCTTCGCTCTGCTCGTTGGCCTCCCCGCTGGCATCATTGCGGCCGTTAAACGCCGAAGTATTTTTGACCAGGGCATTATGAGCCTCAGTCTGGTTGGTTATTCCATGCCGATTTTCTGGTGGGGTCTGCTGCTCATTATTCTTTTCAGCAGTATGTTGCACTGGACCCCGGTTTCCGGGCGCTTGTCATTCATGTTCGAGGTGGATACCGTGACCGGTTTTTTACTGATCGACAGCCTGTTAAGTGATGAACAGGGCGCGTTCCAGTCGGCCGTTCATCACCTGGTGTTACCCAGCATTGTTCTCGGCACCATTCCGCTTGCCATCATCGCCCGCCAAACTCGGTCGGCCATGCTGGAGGTGCTCGGGGAAGACTACATACGAACGGCCAAGGCGAAAGGGTTGCCACCGCTCCGGGTGATCGGATTGCATGCTCTGAGAAACGCCATGATCACGGTGATTACCGTGATCGGCCTACAGGTTGGTGTTCTGCTTGCCGGAGCAATCCTTACTGAAACCATCTTTAGTTGGCCGGGCATTGGCAAGTGGATCATATTCTCGGTGTTCAGCCGCGATTATTTCGCCGTGCAGGGTGGGTTGGTGCTGATTGCCATGTGCGTCATGACAGTCAATCTCATTGTCGATTTGATGTACGGGCTAATTAATCCGCGCATCTTGCATACGAATGACTGAAGACGTCATACCGTCATCCACTCAACAGGGTGCTCTGCGCCTGCAACTGGCGGAGTTCTGGTATTACTTTTCGGAAAGTAAAACCGCTGTGTTGGGACTGATGTGCCTGATTGGTATTATCGGCGTCGCGTTAAGCGCCGATGTCATCTCGCCCCACGACCCCAGCGTGCAGTATCGCGACGCTCTGGAAGTCCCGCCCGTGTGGGCCGAAGGGGGGAGTGCCAAGTTTCTTCTCGGCACCGACTATGCCGGGCGCGACATGTTATCGCGGATTATCCACGGCTCGCGTTTGTCACTGACCGCGGGCGGCATCGTTATCGTGCTGTGTCTAACCGCCGGTATTGCCCTTGGATTGATCGCGGCCTATTTTCGTGGCTGGGTGGAAATCATGATCATGCGCATCATGGATACCATTCTTTCTGTTCCCGGCTTGCTGATGGCGCTCGTTCTGGTTGCGGTACTCGGGCCCGGGTTGCTCAACGCCATGATCGCGATCTCAGTGACCTACCTGCCGTATTTCGTCCGACTCACCAGGGCATCAGCCATTTCTGAATCCGCCCGCGAGTACGTGGTAGCCAGCCGGGTTGCCGGTGCCGGTCGCCTGCGCATCATGTTCATCACCATTTTGCCGAACTGTATGGCGCCACTGATCGTGCAGGCCACGCTAAGTTTCTCGACGGCTATTCTGGACACGGCGGCGCTTGGTTTTCTGGGCATGGGTGCGCAGCCGCCGCGGCCGGAGTGGGGGACGCTGATTGCCGAGAACCGCGATCTGATGCTGAGCGCCCCTTGGACGGTGACATTCCCGGGTCTGGCGATTCTTGTTGCGGTGTTGGCGATCAACCTGATGGGTGACGGCTTGCGCGACGCCCTCGACCCGAAGCTAAAGCGATAGCACCATGGCACTGGTTGAAATCGAAAATTTGACGGTGGAGTTTGGCGGCATCGATAAACCGTTCCGGGCGGTCGACGACGTAAATCTAGTGATTGACGAGGGAGAAGTGGTCGGTGTGGTGGGGGAATCGGGTTCCGGGAAAAGCGTTTCCATGCTGGCCCTCATGGGACTCATTGCGTACCCCGGCCGGGTGATGGCAGAAAAGCTGACCTTTGCCGGGCAGGATTTACTGACGCTTTCGGACAAAAGACGCCGCGAGATCACCGGCAAGGATATCGCCATGGTTTTCCAGGAGCCGATGACGAGTCTGAATCCTTGTTTTACCGTGGGGTTCCAAATTATGGAGACATTGCAGGTCCATGAAGGCGGCAGCCGGCGCGAACGCAAAGAACGCACCATTGAGTTGCTCGATCAGGTGGGGATCCCCGGGCCGGCAACCCGACTGTCGGCATATCCGCATCAGATGTCTGGCGGTATGAATCAGCGGGTCATGATCGCTATGGCGATCGCCTGCAATCCAAAATTACTCATCGCCGACGAGCCCACCACTGCGTTGGATGTGACCATTCAGAAACAGATTCTCGATCTGTTGGTGCGCCTCCAGGAACAGCGTGGTATGGCGCTGGTGTTGATTACGCACGATATGGGCGTAGTTGCCGAGACCGCCGAACGCGTGGCGGTCATGTATGCAGGGCAAATGGTGGAGCAGCGCCCTGCGGCAGAGTTGTTCTCAGCGCCACGCCATCCGTATACCGCGGCATTGCTAAATGCGTTGCCGGAACGGGGCGTAGGCCTGGATCGCTTACCGACTATTCCCGGCGTCGTGCCTGGACAATTTGACCGACCGTCGGGTTGTCTGTTCAACCCAAGGTGTGCGCTGGTGGCGGATCGTTGCCGGGCGCAACAACCATCGTTTGACGGTGTCGTGCGTTGTCATACGCCATTGCTAGCTGCGGGAGCAGCAAGCAATGGGGGTGGGCGATGAGCGCAAACCCGGCTTTGGAAGCACGTGGCCTGAAACGTCACTACAACGTCAAACAGAGCGCGTTTGCTAAACCACAAGTCCTCAAGGCGATGGATGGGGTTGGATTCGTTCTTGAACCGCGTGAGACATTGGCCGTGGTCGGCGAGTCCGGCTGCGGGAAATCCACCTTGGGCCGAGTCCTTACGCTCATCGAGCCGCCCACGGAAGGTGACTTTCTGTTTGACGGGGAGGTCATCGTCCACGGCGACAGACGGCAAACCAAACGCATGCGCCGCCGGGTCCAGATGATCTTTCAGGACCCCTACGGTTCGCTCAACCCCCGTAAGAAAGTAGGGGCGATACTCGAAGAGCCGCTGCGCATCAATACCAACATGAGCAAGCGTGAGCGCGAGTTTGCGGCTCGCGCAATGATGACCAAGGTGGGGCTGCGGCCGGAGCACTACAATCGGTATCCGCACATGTTCTCCGGCGGCCAGCGTCAGCGGATCGGTATCGCCCGCGCACTCGTGTTACACCCCAAACTCGTCATTGCCGACGAACCCGTATCAGCGTTGGACGTCTCGATTCAAGCACAGGTGCTAAACCTCCTGATGGACCTACAGGATGAACTGGGCCTGGCTTATGTGTTCATCTCCCATGATCTGAGCGTTGTCCGCCACATCGCGGACCATGTCATGGTGATGTATCTGGGGCGCTCCGTTGAGCAGGGCACCAAGGAGGTGATTTTCGATAAGCCCATACACCCTTATACCAGGGCTCTACTGGCGTCTACGCCGCGCGTGAATCCCGACGAACGCCTGCAGCGCATTGTGCTGAAAGGCGAGTTGCCGTCACCGTTGGATCCGCCGTCCGGCTGCGCCTTCCACCGGCGCTGCCCCTATGCACAAGAGCGCTGTGCTCAGGATCGTCCCGAGCCGCGACAGGTTGAAAGCCGCATGGTCGCGTGCCATTTCGCCGGCGAGGTCTAGCCCGGATATTTCATTAAGGCGGACCATGCACTAGGAATCTTCTAGATATTTGAACTGGTTACCCGTGGTTTTAAGGTATGGGGCCTCCACACAGTATGTCCTGTTCGGATTCAGGAAAAATAGGGCGTCGTATTCGGCACGATCCTCCTTGATCCATAGCTACGGCTATGAATCTTCGGACGATCGCATCGACTACTTAGCCCGATTTCCCCGGAACTCCGAACCCTTCATGAAGTATCCGGGCTAGGGCATATATTCCCTGGTAATGTTGCGATGGCCGTCGGGCGTTATAACGACGTTGTCCTCAATGCGTATCCCGCCGTATGGCCGCAGGCGGTCGATGGCATGCCAGGCGAATGC
Organism: Arenicellales bacterium; assembly: GCA_964194565.1. GTDB lineage: Bacteria > Pseudomonadota > Gammaproteobacteria > Arenicellales > JAOTWM01 > JAOTWM01. The sequence continues at coordinate 13,365 of CAXMMZ010000177.1, read as the reverse complement.
GGAATTCTCACTTTTCCGAAACGGTTGCAGCAATTGATCGATGATGTATATGCCGGGTTCGACCGTCAATACCATGCCGGGCTCAAGGCAGCGGGTTAATCGCAGCGCCGGATACTCCGCGGGCGGCGCGACTATCGCTCCGTTCGCCGAGTGTTGATGGCCGCCGACGTCGTGCACTTGCACGCCAAGTAGATGTCCAAGCCCGTGCGGTAAAAACGGTCGTGTGTAGCCATTGTCAAACGCTTGTTGCGGCGAGCACTTCAGCAGTTCAAGCTCGCAGAGTAATTCCGCTGCGAGTCGATGGGCTTGGCGATGCACATCGACGAAACTAACGCCGGGTTTAAGTTGTGCGCAAAGGGTCTGTTGCAACTGATCGAGCGCGCGGCGAAGTGACTCCATTACGCTTGTGTCGTCGCGTAGATAGGTACGGGTGATGTCGCAGGCATATCCGTGCGTGCTCGCGCCGGCGTCGATCAACAGCAGGTTTCCGTCACGGCGCCGGCGCTTGTTCTGGTAATGCAACACGGCGGCATGGGTGTCCAAAGCGATGATGTTGTCGTAGGGCAGGTCACGCTCGGTGTCGCCAAGCGCACGCAAATACGCTTGATGTATTTCGAGCTCCGAAGCGCCATCCCCAAATTCGTTGGCGGCGGCGGAATGGGCCACCGCGGCGCGCTCGGTGGCAGCCTCAATGCAGGCGACTTCATACGCGGATTTGGTGCCCCGGCCCCAGTCGAGATGGGCGCGTAGGGTGTCGTCGTTAACCGCTTCAGCCGCGATACCCCAGGAGGCCGCCACCCGGTCATCGGCACCAATAAATGCGAAGCCGCGAGTATCGGGAAGCGCCCTGCGCAATGCGTCGGCGCTATCGACCTCGACGATTTCGAATTCGGCGCCCCAGAATAACGGATCGAGGGCGGACGGCTCGTACCAGTAATCCGCGGCGGTATAGTGCAAAAGCAGCGGGCGCCGCCCAATTCGAAGCACCAGACAGTGGCCGGGACCACGTGCCGGTAACCACGCCGAAAAATGCGGGGTCGGACGAAACGGTGCGGACTGGTCGTCCGCAAAGTACGATATGGGTTGACCACCGTGAATGAGCAAGCCGCGGTAATCGGTTTCGGTCAGAGCGTGTTCCACGCCCCGCTGCCGATATTGGACGTGTTCGGGATAAAGGCTCTCGTGATTCATCGGTGTTGTTTCCAGTTACGGCTCCTTGAGGGTTTTGAATCTCCGCAACGGGCTCGGCAATATACCCTGTATGGCGGCCGATAATCATAAATCGTAGATCAATCCAGGAATCGGTGCTTTACTATATTTCCATAGTTGGCGTTGAGTTGCTGTAATTATCCATTAGGAGGTCGGAGTTAATGCAAAGCGAACGAATCATATCGGTGGTGGGATGCCACGCGGAAGGCGAGGTGGGCCGGGTCATCACTGGTGGAGTATTGCCGCCTCCGGGTGCAACGTTGTTCGACAAAAAACGTTATCTCGAAACCGAAGACGACGGACTCCGGCGATTTTTGTTGTATGAGCCACGCGGTGGCGCGTTCGTGCATGTAAACCTCGTGGTGCCACCGACCATCGCACAGGCGGACGCCGGATTTATCATCATGGAGCCGACCGATTATCCACCGATGTCGGGCTCCAACAGTATTTGTGTGGCCACGGTATTGCTGGAAACCGGAATGTTGCCGATGCAAGAGCCGATCACTGAGTTAACCTTGGAAACTCCAGGCGGATTGGTGCAGGTACAGGCAACGTGTCACGCCGGGCGCTGTGAGTCGGTGCGGGTCACGAACGTTCCGAGTTTTGTATCAGTGCTGAACGCAGTCGTTGAAGTTGAATCACTTGGTGCTGTTCCGGTCGATATTGCCTATGGCGGTGCGTTTTTTGCGATTGTCGATGCGCGAGCACTGGGTTTTCGATTGAGCCGCGACGAGGCGCGTGATTTGGTTGAAACCGGGGAGCGTATCAAGTCTGCGGTGGTGGCCCAGTATCCGGTTACACACCCGGAAAATCCCGAAATCAATACCGTGACGTTTACCCAATTTGCGGGGCCCGTCACCACGGCCGGTGACGGCGTCAAATTCGGACAAAATGCGGTGGTGGTCTCGCCCGGAAAAATCGACCGCTCGCCCTGCGGAACCGGAACCTCGGCGCGGCTCGCGGTGTTGGCCGCCCGCGGCGAGCTTGAGATCGGTGAGACCTATGTGAGTCGCTCGATAATTGGCTCGGAATTTCAGGCCCAGATCGTCTGCGCTACGACGGTCGGCGCTCTGCCCGCGATCGTACCCAGCATCGCCGGGCAGGCCTGGATCACCGGTTATCACCAGTACACACTGGATCCGACCGATCCGTTTCCGCAAGGTTACACGCTGTCGGATACCTGGTATCGGGCGCTCGATTAAGCGTAGCGCCGGATTTCGCGTTCGCTCTATCGCGCTGTCGCTGGCAGGTTTAATTGTCGACGAGCAGTTTTCTTACCCGCCACAGCGCCGGGTCGCGATATCCCATTTCGGCGAGATGATCCACGGTATTCGTCACGTACTCAACATTTGTGCCGTTACAACCCGTCGCCCCGGATACGGCAGTGGCGGCTTGTTCGGCGCTGAGTTTGCCGGCGTACTGGTCGTGGTGGCGGTCGACTTGAAACGTCATTCCCGTTACGCGGCGACCTTTTTCAATGCGTAGCGGGCACAGCATCGGGTGGTAGACGTCCGTGATCATTTCCCGTTCAATCAGGTATTGCACCGCTTGCTCACGATGGTTTCGTGCGACGCGAAACGCGCGGCCGACGCACGATCCGCCGCAGTCGAGTCCAAGCACCAGGCCCGGCACGTGTGGGGTACCGCGATATACCCAAGACCACACGCACAATGCACGGTGGTATCCATATATGCGTGCGTATTGTGCTTCTTTATATGGAAAACCCGGATTCCACATCAGCGAGCCGTAGGCGAATACCCACAAATCGCCGCGTGGAAAATTGAGGTCACCGGCTGTCCACGCGTTTTTCGGAATTCTCTGCATCCGCCAATATCAAATTTATAAAGTACTACAAAAACGCAAGATCGCCGTCGATACAATTCGCGTATAACGTTTCCAGTTCTTTGGCAACGAGCGGTAGCGGATTGGTGGCCGACGATGGATCGACTTCCGCCATCGCGGCGAGGCGTTCGACGTGTTCGTGACGCACACCGATGTCGGCCAAAGTGTGAGGAATACCGATCTGTTCGCGTAGCGCGAGCACCCAATCCAGCACGGCTTGAAACGATGGCTTGGATAGGTCGAGATAGCGCCCAAGAATAGTCATTTTGTCGTCGATAATTGAGCGATTGAATTCCAACACATAGGGCATGACCACGGCGTTAGTGAGTCCGTGGTGCGTATTCAAAACCGCGCCGCACGGATGGCTCAGGCTATGCATTGCACCGAGGCCTTTTTGAAATGCGGTGGCACCCATGGTCGATGCGACTTGCATATGCGCGCGCGCGATGAGGTCGGTGCCGTCGGCGCAGGCCACCGGCAACCACTCTTTGACGAGTCGCATGCCTTCGAGTGCGATGCCCTGTGCCATCGGGTGATAAACCGGGCTGCAAAACGCCTCCAGATTGTGGGACAACGCATCCATACCGACTGCGGCGGTCAAATGCGCCGGTAATCCCGCGGTGACGGCGGGGTCGAGAACGACGCGACCGGGCAGCATGTTGGGGTGAAAGATTATTTTCTTTGTATGATCGCGTTGGTCGGTAATGACGGCGGCGCGTCCCACTTCGGAGCCTGTGCCGGAGGTAGTGGGCACGGCGACGACCGGCGCCATACCGGCCTCGTTGACCCGCGTAAACCAATCTTCGCGGTCTTCAAAATCCCAAATCGATCGGTTCTGGCCCACCATCAGTGCAATCGCTTTGCCTGCATCGAGCGCGCTACCGCCGCCGAACGCGATAACGCCATCGTGTTTGCCAGCCCGATACGCATCAACTCCGGCGCTCACGTTCGCTTCGATCGGATTGCCTCGCACGTCGCTGAACGCCTCTGCGCCAAGTCCGCTTCGGCGGCAATGGTCGAGCGCTTCCGGTACGAGGGGCAGGACTGCGAGTCCGGGATCGGTCACTAATAACGGATTGGTCATACCGAGCTCTTTGCAAGCGTCGGCCAATTCAGCGATCCGGCCGACGCCAAAGCGAATCGGTGCCGGGTAATTCCAATTACCAGGTTGCGGGTCTGGATGCATAGTCATCGCGTTCGAGAACTCCCTGGGGGGGTCGATGGTTATAACGACAATAGTGACATGTTCTCGTTCGCCGCGAGTGTAGGTGTAGATTGCGTGCAGCGCTAGCCGGGGCTACCATTTGCTCGTACGCCAAATCATCCGATCCGGCGCGTCGTGGCTCGGGCATCGCCAGTCTGCAATTGATTTTCAATATTCCATAATGAATACAATCGGATAGGCTATATATCTCGATCTGGCCACGTCATCGATACCGTGGTCAATTGTAAATTACTGTGCCATTTACTTGAACTTTTTGAAAAAATCATTATAAATCGCGTTCCCCCGTGTGACCCCCCAAGGGAGGGTTATGGACATTTGACCGCGCGTTGCTCGATTTACTGGGCGGCGCATTAAATAATGAACCGCTTAGTCGATCGGAGTGCTTGTCGGATGCCATGTAATCAGCGGGCGAATCTGCCCCAACATACTGTTCCACCCGCAACGAATTCGCGCCGTTGGCCGGTGTATTCGGATTGCGAAACCAATCCGCCTCGAAAGGATCATTTTGTCGAGCGCGACGGCATGCGCGCCGCCGGTATGCATTTGCTGGCGGATTTTTGGGATGCGCAGCGTCTGGACGACCTCGATTACATGGAACAAACCCTGCGCCGGGCCGTGAAAGCCGCGCGCGCCACGTTGTTGCACATTCACCTACATCACTTTACTCCGAACGGCGGCGTTTCCGGTATCGCGGTGTTGGCAGAGTCCCATATCAGTGTGCACACCTGGCCTGAAATAAGCTTCGCCGCGTTCGACGTCTTCATGTGCGGCGACGCGGTACCGGAGCGGGCGATCGATGTGTTGCGCGAGGCGTTTTCGCCGCAGCGAGTGGAATTGCAAGAACAACTGCGTGGAGTAATGAAGGATGGATAGGTTTACTGAAGAACTGGAGCCGGGATATTTCCAAGGATTCGCAGTAGATCGTGTGATTTTGGATGAGAAGACCGATCTCCAGCACTTGGTTATATTCGAGAATCGGTTGTTCGGCCGCATTATGGCGCTGGACGGTATCATTCAAACCACTGAGAAGGACGAATTCATCTACCATGAAATGATCGCTCACGTACCGCTGATGTCCCACGTGGCGCCGCGGCGAGTGCTGATCGTAGGCGGCGGCGACGGCGGCACGCTACGCGAAGTGCTGCGCCATCCCGATGTCGAACGTGTGGTGCAAGTGGAGATTGACGCCGGTGTCATCGACACTTGCAAACGCTACTTTCCCAACCACTCACAGGGCGCATTTGACAATCCACGCGCGGAGATCGTTATCGATGACGGACTCGAGTATGTGGCTACGAGCGACGAACGATTCGATGTAATTATTACCGATTCCACCGACGCGGTGGGCCCTGGCGCCGTGTTATTCTCTCGCGACTACTACGCCGGGTGTCGGCGATGTCTGGCGGACGGTGGGGTGCTGGTGACGCAAAATGGCGTCGCGTTTCTACAAATGTACGAAGCGAGGCCATCGGCACAGTATTTTTCGGAGTTATTTCAAGATGCCCATTTTTATGGCGCGGCAGTGCCGACTTATGTTGGCGGTATAATGTTGTTCGGTTGGGCCACCGACGACATGGGATTACGCACCACATCTATCGACACATTACGGCAGCGTTACACGGCGCGCAAATTGGTGACGCGATATTACACTCCGGATCTGCACTACGGCGCTTTTTCGCTACCGCAATACGTCATTGATGGCATACGCCACTAGCCCGAACCCTTCGTGAAGTATCCGGGCGACCCTACTATTTCACGAAGGCGCACCATGGACCAAGAATTTTCTCAATATTTGAACGGAATAAGTCGCATAATGAGCCACTATGGTCTTGGTATGATTTGTCCCGTTCGAATTCAGGAAAAATCGGGCGCCGCATTCAGCACGAACCCCATTGATCCATAGCTGCAGTTATGAATCCGCGGACGATCGCGCCGACTACTTCGCCCCATTTCCCCTGAAATTCGAATCCTTCAATCAGTATCCGGGCTAGATCCGATCGCTGCGTAACGAATTTGTTAATTTCGCGACACGATGTTTAACTCCAAACGGCCGATGTCTGTTAGCGACGAGGCGCTGCGTCGCGTCGCGTACTCGATCGTCGCGATGGCGGGCAGCGAGTCGGCGGAGGCAAAAGTCGTCGGCGATCATTTGGTGGACGCGAATCTGAGTGGTCACGACAGCCACGGCGTTGGCATGTTGCCGACCTATATCGACCACGTTCGTGCCGGGCTGCTCAAACCCAATACTGCGGTCAAGCTCATCAACGATCAGGCCGCTATCATGGTGTTCGATGGTGGCCGTGGATACGGTCAGCGGGTTGCAAGCGAGGCGATGGCGGCGGCCATAAGACGTTGCCGCAATACGGGGCTCACTCTACTCGCGTTGCGACACGCCCAACATATCGGCCGTGTCGGTAGTTACGCCGAGCAAGCCGTTAGCGCCGGGATGGTGAGCATTTTGTTCGTCAACGTCACCGATCATCCACCGTCGGTAGCACCGTTCGGTGCCAAAGAACCGCGTTTTAACACCAACCCGCTCTGTATCGCGATGCCGGGTACGGAAACGACGCCGCCGTTGTTGCTGGATATGGCGACGAGTCAGGTCGCGTGGGGCAAAGCCAGGGTCGCGTTCAACGAGAAAAAGAAATTGCCGTCGGGATCGTTGATCGATGCCAATGGTCGCCCGTCGACCGATCCTCAGATATTGTTCGAGGAGCCGTTGGGCGCACTGTGCCCGAGCGGCGGATACAAGGGGTCGGGACTCGCTTTGATGATCGAACTGTTGGCCGGTGTGTTAACCGGTGGCGGTACGATTCAACCGGGCAATCGGCGCAGAAACGGCATCGTCAACAACGTATTCGGTTTTGTCATCGATCCGCAGCGTTTGGTAGATCAGCGTTGGCTCAGCCACGAGTTCGATACATTGGTGTCCTATGTCAAAAATGCCACGCCCGCGGATCGCCATGGCTCCGTGTTGGTGGCCGGGGAGCCGGAACGCGTGACGCGTGCCGAACGTCTTGAACATGGGGTTCCAATCGATGCTACCACCTGGCGGGAAATTGTCGGTGCGGCAGAACGCGTCGGCTTGCGCAGTGGCGACCTAAAACGGATGGTGGACACCGAAACCGCTTCTTGACGGGGTGCCGCACCCTACAATTTCAGTCGAGTGAGATTACGCATGTTAGACCTATATTATTGGACGACACCGAACGGCCATAAGATAACGATGTTTCTCGAGGAGGCCGAACTGGAATACAACCTTATTGCGGTGCATATCGGAAAAGGCGAGCAGTTCGCGCCCGAGTTTTTGAGGGTTGCTCCGAACAACCGTATCCCGGCTTTAGTCGACAACGATCAGGCGGATGGTGGCGAGCCGATTTCAGTGTTCGAGTCTGGGGCCATATTGTTGTACCTGGCCGATAAGTACGGCCAGTTTATTCCGCCGGATGCGCGGGGTCGTGCCGACGTCGTGCAGTGGTTGATGTGGCAGATGGGAGGGCTCGGGCCGATGTTGGGGCAAAACCACCATTTTGTGACCTATGCACCGGAGCGCATCGACTACGCAATGAATCGATACGTCAATGAAACGGCGCGTCTGTATGCGGTGTTGAATAAACAGTTGAGCGATCGGGAGTTTATTACCGGTGACTACTCGATCGCCGACATGGCGTGTTACCCGTGGATTGTTCCCCATAAACGTCAACGCCAGGATTTGAACGATTTTCCGCATCTACAGCGTTGGTTTGACGCGATCCGCGAACGCCCGGCGACGGTGCGTGCCTACGATAAAGGAAAAGCCATCAATACCGAATCGACGATGACCGAAGAAGCGAAACGGGTACTATTTGGGCAAACTGCGGCGACCGTGCGCTGACGGAACGCATCGCGTATTGTGATGGTGATGTCGTTAGATCGCGAATCGCCACGTAGTGACAACGATAAGTATCAGGTTTAGTTCGTTATGCAGCCACTCAACGGTGTGCGCGTCATCGATTTCAGTACGCTGTTACCGGGCCCTCTCGCGACGTTGATACTGGCCGAAGCGGGTGCCGAGGTCATCAAAGTCGAACGCCTAAACGGTGGCGATGATATGCGTCGGTATGCACCGGCTTTCGGCACGGACAGCGCCGGGTTCGCGTTGCTGAATCGAGGTAAACGCAGCGTCAGCGCCGACCTCAAAAACCCGGAATCGCGAGATAAAGTGTGCGAATTAGCGCGCAACTGCGACGTGTTGGTGGAACAATTTCGACCAGGGGTCATGGCGCGGTTAGGTTTAGACTATGAAACCTTGCGACCGATGAACCCGCAGCTGGTGTACTGTTCGATCAGCGGCTACGGGCAGACCGGTGCGCGCGCCGCGATGGCCGGACACGATCTGAACTATCTCGCCGAGGCCGGTATGCTGTCGTTGGGGGCCGATCGCGATGGCCACCCTCAGTTACCGCCCGGCCTGATCGCCGACATTGGCGGCGGAGCCTATCCGGCGGTAATGAATATCCTGTTTGCGCTGCGTGCCCGTGATCGGAACGGATCCGGGTGCCATCTCGACATATCTATGACCGACAATCTGATGACGTGGATGGTGGACGGGTTAGCACATGGGTTTGGTGGCACGACATGGTTGCGCCCCGCGCGCGGATTATTGAACGGCGGATCGCCTCGTTACCAGCTTTACGCGACCAGCGACGCGCAATACATTGCGGCGGCGCCTATCGAACAACCGTTCTGGGAAAATTTTTGTGAGGCGATAAATCTCGAAACCGAGTCCCGCGACGATTGTGCCAAGCCGCAACGCAGTATCGCCGCGGTTGCGGCCCGGATAGCACAGCGCCCGGCGGCCGATTGGCAACATCGATTTTCGGGCCGCGATGTGTGCTGCACAGTGGTAGCGACACTCCAACAAGCTGTTGGGGAACTGCAAGCGATAGGGTCCGATTTATTACGCCATGAGGTAACGGGGCCTAACGGCGAACAAATGCCGGCACTGCCGGTACCGCTGGCACCGCAATGGCGGGATGACGCGGTCGAATCGTATCCGCAACTCGGCGAGGCGAACTCAGAGTATTTCGATGTATTGTAAAGGACCGGTATACGGTCGATTGCAACGCGCCGGCATTAACGTACAGATTCGGCCGAACCTATACGAATCGCAATATTCGGTGCGATGCGACGAACAGCCGAAGCGTAGGGGATCTGGATGGGTGATATAAAAACGGTAGGAATCGTCGGTGCGGGTGTTATTGGGGCCGGTTGGGCGGCACGCTGTCTGGCGCGCGGCTTGGACGTGATTGCGACGGGCCCGGGCGCGAATGCGGAAGCCAAAATGCGAGCGAGTATCGACAATGCTTGGCCGGCCTTGTCCGATATTGGTTTGGCACCGGGCGCGGACCGGTCACGGTTGGTTTTTACAGCCGAACTCGAGGTCGTATGCACCGCTGCGGACTTCGTTCAGGAAAATCCGCCTGACAACGAGGACTTGAAGCGCGAGCTGCACACGTACATCGATGCGGCCACTGCGCCACAGATCGTTATTGCGTCGAGTTCGTCGGGATTATTGCCGACGCGCATTCAGGCCGATTGTTTGCACCCGGAACGGGTCTTGATCGGTCACCCGTTTAATCCGGTGTACCTACTGCCGTTGGTCGAAGTGGTCGGCGGAGGGCACACCAATGACCACAGCGTTCAGCAAGCCACCGCGTTTTATAAATCGCTGGGGATGCATACGTTACACGTCCGCAAGGAGATCGACGGTTATATATCGGACCGGTTGCAGGAAGCGCTGTGGCGTGAAGCCTTGCACATGGTGAACGACGGTGTCGCAACCACCGAGGAAATCGATGCGGCGATTGCTTATGGGCCCGGCCTGCGCTGGGCGTTCATGGGCACCTGTCTCACGTTTCATTTGGCCGGCGGTGAATCGGGTATGCGGCACATGTTGGAACACTTCGGCCCGGCGTTAGAATTACCATGGACCAGGCTCAAAGCCCCTGAATTGACCCCGCAACTCATCGATCGCATGGTGGACGGCACCCAGGCGCAGGCTGCAGGGCGCAGTATTCAGGAGCTGGAGCGATTGCGTGACCAGTGTTTGATCGACATCATGCGGGCGTTACAAAAGCATGATGTCGGTGCGGGATCGACGCTCAGTGCCTATGAGAGGTCGTTATCCGGTGACCCTGTTGCAACGTGAGTGGCGTGTCCGGGAGTACTTCTATTCCCGGGCTACTCGGGTTTGTACGAAGCGGTAACTGGGTGTGCATGACGAAGACGTAACGACGCGCCGCGCGGCCGCACTAAAACGCCTACTGGCGCCCCGCGAAATTGCCGTGTTCGGTGGCGATGAAGCCGAGGAAGTGATTAGCCAGTGCCGACGGGTAGGATTTGCGGGCAAGATTTGGCCGGTGCATCCACGTCGTGAGCAGTTGGGGGGGTGCGATTGTGTGCGTTCCGTGACCGAGTTACCGGTTGCGCCGGACGCAAGCTTTATTGCGGCGCCGGCAACCGCCACGGTAGAGATCATCGCCGAACTCGCACGCCGTGGCGCGGGCGGAGCCGTGTGTTATGCGTCGGGGTTCGCGGAAATCGGCGGTGCAGGGGTGGCTCTGCAAACCACGCTGACTCGTGCCATGGGCGATATGGCGGTAGTCGGGCCGAATTGCTATGGGCTTTTGAATTATCTGGACGGCGCGGCGTTATGGCCGGATCTACACGGCGGAGAGCGATTGGATCGCGGCGTCGCGATCATTTCGCAAAGCGGCAACATGGCGATGACGATGACGATGCAGCGGCGGTCGTTGCCGTTAGCGTACATGATTGCGGTCGGCAACATGGCTGGGGTGACGCTCAAGGAGTACATCGATACGCTCGTAGAAGATCCGCGGATCACAGCGATCGGATTGCATCTCGAAGGCTTGGCCGATCCGGTCGGATTGTCGCAGGCCGCAATCAATGCATTGCGTAGAAATGTCCCGATTGTTGTATTAAAAACCGGCGCATCGGAACTCGGGGCGCAAGTGACACTAAGTCACACCAGCTCGTTGGCGGGTCCGGAGCGCTTGAATAACGCGTTATTTGAGCGGGTAGGTATTTCCTGTGTGCGCAGTATCCCGGAATTTTTGGAGACACTAAAATTCTGTGCCCTTATCGGTCCGTTGCCGAGCCGGCGCATCGCGTCCATCAGTTGCTCCGGTGGTGAGGCTGCCCTCGTAGCCGACCGTGCGGCGGAATTTGGGCTGGAATTGCCGGCGCTGACCGATTCGCAGCGCCAGCGTTTGTATGCAACATTGGGGGATCGCGTGACGCTTAGCAATCCGCTCGACTATCACACCTATATCTGGGGTGATGGCGATGCGCAACGCGAGTGTTTCTCGGCCGTGCTGGACGGGAATCAGGAAATCACGCTAAAGCTGCTTGACTTCCCACCGACGGATGAAGACAACCGCTTCGAGGGTTGGAACACGGCACTAGATGCACTGTCGGCAGCCAGCTCCCGTACGGGACGCCGCGCGGTGTTGGTAATGACGTTGCCGGAAACATTGCCCGGCAATTTGCGGGTTCGCCTCGCTGAACTTGGCATTGTTCCGATGTTTGGGCTGAACGAATGCCTGGTCGCGATTCGTGCCGCCGCCGATATTGGTGCGCGGCAGCGTGAGGCGACTCAAATCCAACCGTTGGTCGGCGCCGAGTCGATCGATGTCGATGCCGAAGCGATGGACGAATGGCAATCCAAGGCGATGCTGCGGCAAGCCGGTATCGATACACCACCGGGGATGCTGGTGGGGGCGGAAGAGGTCGCAGAGGCCGCCGAGCGATTAGGATTTCCGGTGGTAGTAAAGGCCGTAGCGGTGGACCTCCCGCATAAGACCGAAGCGGGTGCGGTGCGTGTCGGACTGCGTGACTCGATTGCTGTGCGCGAAGCCGCCGAAGTGATGTCGGAATTAACGGATCGCTATCTGGTAGAAAGCATGGTCGAAAACGCAGTGGCCGAGTTGTTGGTCGGTGTGACACGCGATGTGCGTTACGGATTTGTGCTGGTGATCGGGGCGGGTGGGGTGATGGTCGAGTTGCTCGACGATGTTGCCACATTATTGTTACCAGTCTCCGAGTCTGACGTACGTGCAGCTCTGCAACGGTTGCGTATCGCTAAATCATTAGCTGGGTACCGATCGCGGCCGGCCGGTGATATTGACGCTACGGTAGATACGGTAATGCGCGTCGTTAGACTGGTGACGGAAAATGCCGATCGTTTATTGGAACTCGACATCAATCCGTTGTTGGTAATGCCCGCCGGCCAAGGTGTGATAGCGGCCGATGCGTTAATTCGTATGCATACGAGTGCCGCCGCGCTGTAGAACTCCGTCGTAGGCTGATGAGCGCAGCGAAAGCCGGCACCCTAAGTTTTCGGGTCGGCTGTCACGCTAGTTGCCGGTTTTCAGCTGCGCCTCTAACCGTACGTCGATATCGCCTCGCGGTAATATTGCAATGCAGAGGTTGATTATTTTGGACACAAATTGATCGTTCATAATTTTCGCAGCGGTTTCCTAATGGTATGCAACACCGCAGAGCACGATATGAGCGATGCAGTACGCTTTGAGCATCGAGCGTCGCTAACCCGGATATTTCACGAAGGCGGACCATGCACGAGAAATCTGCTCAAATTTGAACCGATTACCGTGTGTTTTGGGGTACGAGGCCGCCGCACAGTTTGTCCTGTTCGGATTCAAGAAAAATTGGGCGTCGTATTCGGCACGATCCTCCTTGATCCATAGCTACGGCTATGCATCGGATAAGCGATCGTCCCGACTACTTAGCCCGATTTCCCTTGAAGTCCGAACCCTTCATGAAATATCCGAGCTAAATCGCCGTGGCAGATAATCGTCACGGCTCCGGACAGGGCAATTGGCAGTTAATTCTTCTAGTCGGCCCGATACCTGGTAAATTCATCACGGTGAATTTGTGCATAAATTACACTAATTCAATGAATCATAGCCTGTCCGAGGCCGACTATATATATCGAACTGTTGTTCGGATCTAACGCGCTCGAAGCTGCGTTGCGCCTGATCTGGAATTATCGGTTAGCGGTATGTCAC
>CAXMMZ010000176.1:0-7275 GCA_964194565.1 Arenicellales bacterium | reverse complement strand
TCGTGCTCAAGCACTCCGACGAGGAGGATCACGACGTGCTGCTGTACTCCTCGCGTTCGGGTGAACAACACCGCAACGAAATAGAGATGTTCGCGCGTTTGCTCAATCGTCCGGTGCTGATGGAAGAGAGCGGTGGGCGGTACGCAGAACGAGCGGTTGAAGACCTCGATAAATCGGTCAAGGAGCTGGTCGAAGAAGGCAAGCTCGATGCCCGCTTCAATCCGTATAACCAACCAAAAGGCGACAAGCTCACGCTCGAGAAGGAGGGAAAGGGTTATGTCTTCACACACCACTATCGTGGCATCGGAAGGTTCCTCTTCAGCTTCCTCTTTCTGGGCGCAGGGCTGGGCATGCTGTACTGGTATTTCGGCCCCGGCGTACCCGCCAGCGCCGGGGGCAGTCCCTGGGTAGCGGCCGCCTTAGGGGTAGTCTTCACATTGCTCGGCGGCTACATGGTGGTGTTCTGCGCGCTGGCGAATAGCACGCTGCGCGTCTTCCCCGATGAGCTACAGTCTTACACCGACATCTTGGGCTGGTGCGTGAGCGATAAGCGCGCCGCCTCCACCGACGTCGAGGAGGTGACGGTGGCGAAAAACAAACAAGGACGGCTCGAGCTGCAAGTGTCGGGCGACCGAGGATCGCTTTCTTTCGGCAAGCAAGTGCTCAACGAAGATGAGCTTCAGTTCGTGCGCAGCGCCATCATCGCAACCCTATCCCGGCGACGTTAACCCGGCGCGTATCGGAAACGATACGCCCCATCCATCCGACCCACATGTCCAACGGACAGGGAAGGAAAATGCGCGATCATTCAACGGTGCCGAGTCGGTTGCGGGACGCCCGCGAATTGACGGGCCACGATGAGGATACGAGTAAACCTATCGAGAAGCCCCCTGGACAATTACCCGGGTCGGGAAAAGTCGAGAAAGAATAGCCCATGGGCAGTCCACCGTGAATTTTAGCTCGCCGATACGGCACAAAATTGCGGGCTGGACGTTGCTGGCTATGGGTTTCCTGGCAGTGCTACATGCCGCTCTGGAGTCGTTTCCTGCTTGGCCGGCGGGCGCCTGCGGCTGGATCACGGCCGCATTGCTGTGGGACCGAATCAGCCGAACGCATCGCTTGTTAGTCGGGATTATCACCGCGATCGGCGGCGTCGCGCTCGCCATGGCTTGGTGGCGTAGCGGCGCCCTGCCCTTGGCGCAGGCCATTTCTCAAAATCACACGTTGCTTACGATGCTCGTGGCGGTCACATTTCTGCGTCTCATTAGCCTGCCGTCAGAACGCAGTGCAACACCGCTGCCCACCGGCCCGAAAGCGCTTTGGCGCACCGTGCTCGGCGTGCATTTATTCGGCGCGGTGATCAATATCTCCACCGTCATTATTATGGCCGACCGCATCGCCCAGGCACGTCCACTGGATCGGACCACGGCGTTGTTGTTTTCCCGCGCGTTTTCGGCATGCGCATTCTGGTCACCATTTATCGGCGGCACCGCATTGGTGTTGGCCTACGTCGACGGCGCCGAACTCGCGACGCTCATGCTGGTGGGTATGCCGTTGGCCGCCTGTTCCCTGGCGCTGACCTACTGGTGGAGCCGCGGCGATGCGGACACGTTCCACGGCTATCCAATTCGCTTCGCAAGCCTATGGATTCCGGCACTACTCGCCATCGGCGTGCTTATCGTCCACAAACGCCTACCGGATGTTTCAATCCTTATCGTCATCGCGGTCATCGCCACACTGCTTACCGTTGTCGTACTTTTCCTCAAACAAGGCATAACGCGAGCCGGTCACGCCGTGCGCCATCACACCGAACATCAACTGCCACAACTCGCCCAGGAATTATCATTGTTTTTAGCAGCCGGGGTCCTCGCTACTGGAATTGCCGAGTTGATCGCAACCAGCGGCGACCCGTTTCCGTTCAGTACACTAAATGGCACGACGGCGAGCCTCACATTGGGTGCGATGATCATGCTCGCAGTGGCCGGCATTCATCCCATCATTATGGTCTCGGTGATCTCGATCATGGTGGTGCCCATTAGTCCCGATCCTAATCTCGCCGCGATGATGTTTATGATGTGTTGGGCGATCGGGGTTCCGGCAAGTCCTCTGTCCGGCACCAATTTGATCCTGCAAGGCCGTTACAACGTTTCGAGCTGGAAGCTATCGCGCTGGAATCTGAAATATTGTCTCGCTATGTACGTCATCGCCACCCTTACCTTGCATCTCTACGACGCACTCTAGGTTGTTCTTAAGTGAGTCCGGGCAAGGCCCCCATTGCCTACGGTCATCCGTATCCACAACGTCGCAAGGTAACAAATGCGGAAGCTTGGTACGGTTGCGCAACGCCCGACCTTAAACGTATCCTTACCGTCCACATTATTCAATATATGCCGGCCCGCGCAATGAAATCTTCCATCATATCTGCCCTGTTTCTGGCAAGCATCGCTTGCGCCGCGGTATTACCCGTCCAGGCCGGGGAGATCGCCGGGGTTGAGGTTCCGGATACGTTGCTAACCGGCGGCACAAAATTGCAATTAAACGGCGCCGGGGTTCGCTCTAAATTGTTCATCGATCTATACGTTGGCGCATTGTATTTAACGGCATCGAATCACGACGCTGCCGCGATTGTGGCCGCCGACGAGCCGATGGCGATCCGCTTGCATATCGTATCGGGACTGATAACCAGTGAAAAAATGGAACATGCAACGCGTGAAGGTTTCGACAACGCGACCGACGGCAACACGGCAGATATCGCCGAGCAAATCGAAGAGTTTGTCAGCGTGTTTCGCGAACCGATCCATGAGTATGATATCTACGAATTAATCTATACACCCGGCCACTTCGTAGAGGTTTATCGAAATGGCGAATTGGCCACTACGTTGCTCGGTCTGCCATTCAAACGTGCGATGTTCGGCATTTGGCTATCCGAGCATCCTGCCCAAAAGAGCCTGAAGAAAAAAATGCTGGGGAGCTAATGCCTCAGTACCTAATTCTGTGAAGAAATCATCTCATATTTTTGAATTTGCACCACACGAATTCTGGATCATCGTCGAAACCGGCATCCAGGCGGGGCAAACTCATGCCCCGGCGATACGCACAGGGGCTAGCGCTGCGGCCGACCCCTATGCCGAGCAACCACGCATGAAAGCGGCGATGGCGATACGGCAATATTTTGGTGACAACCGGCAACGTTTTGAAGACGCGATGATCCGCTTTACCGCACTCATGGACCTGTACGGCAAAGGCGTGCTCAAGCCGTGGATTCGCAGCTCCGAAAACTGCGACGACGCGAGCGACATACACCCGGCGGTGGTACATGTCGCTGGTCATCTACAGCCGTCAAAAACCGGTAAATTTCCTTCCCGAAAATTCCTCGCGGCGGTACAACGCACGGCATCAGAGAGTTATGGTGATCTCGCTAACTGGCCTGAATCGGCCCATCGATCCTACCCCGCAAGTGGCATTTAGCCGCGTATCAACCATTGACTGTAATCGAGATCGCAGCATATGGACCGTGAATTGAAATCGGCATCGAACTTTATTCGCCAGATCATCGAGGCGGATGTACGTGTAAATAAAAATAACGGCCGAGTCGTAACCCGCTTCCCCCCCGAACCCAATGGTTACCTTCATATCGGACATGCCAAATCGGTTTGTCTGAATTTTGGCACCGCGGAGCATTTTGGCGGCCATTGTAATCTTCGTTTCGACGACACTAACCCGGAAAAAGAAAGCCTGGAATACGTCGAATCCATTAAACGCGACGTGTGCTGGCTTGGTTACGAGTTTGACAAACACCTACTGCACTCATCAGATTATTTTCAACAACTCTATGATTACGCGGTGCAACTGATTGAGCGTGATAAAGCTTATGTGTGCAGTCTCAGCGCAGAGCAGATGCGCATGCAACGCGGTACCCTCACTACGCCAGGCACCGACAGCCCATTCCGCGACCGTTCCGTCGTTGAAAATCTCGATCTATTCGCGCGTATGCGCAACGGTGAGTTCGGCGATGGTGAGCACGTGTTGCGCGCCAAAATCGATATGGCGTCGCCGAATCTCAATATGCGGGATCCCGCGCTGTACCGGGTGCGCCATCTATCCCATCAACTGACGGGAGATAGCTGGTGCATCTACCCGATGTACGACTTCACACAGTGTTTATCGGACGCTATCGAAGGAGTCACCCATTCGCTGTGCACTCTGGAGTTCGAAGATCATCGGCCCCTTTACGATTGGGTGCTGGACAATGTAGACGCGCCCTGCCACCCACAGCAGATCGAATTCTCGCGCTTGTCGCTCGATTACACGGTCATGAGCAAGCGTCTACTGACCGAACTTGTGTCCGGCAACTACGTGGCAGGCTGGGATGACCCGCGCATGCCGACTATTTCGGGGCTGCGTCGCCGGGGCTATACGCCCGCGTCGGTGCGCGACTTTTGCGATCGCATCGGTGTCACCAAAAAAGACAATATTATTGAAATGGGTGTGTTGGAGAATAGCGTCCGTGAAGATCTGGAGCTTCGCACGCCCCGGGTCATGGGGGTGTTGCGCCCCCTCAAGATCATTATCGATAACTATCCCGACGACCATGTTGAGGAATTTGAAGCCCCCAATCACCCGCAGGATGAGTCGATGGGCACCCGCACGGTACCGTTTTCTCGAGAGCTGTATATTGAGCGCGACGATTTTTTAGAGGATCCACCCAAGAAATTCTTTCGCATGGCACCGGGACGCGAAGTACGATTGCGCTACGCTTATTTCATAACCTGCACGGATGTGATCAAAGACGATGCCGGCGATATTGTCGCACTACGTTGCCGCTATGACCCTGATAGTCGTGGTGGCAAGTCGCCGGACGGCAGGAAAGTCAAAGCGACGATTCACTGGGTCTCAGTACCACACGCGTTTGCTGGCGAAGTCCGGCTCTACGACCGATTGTTTACCGTGCCGGATCCCATGGGCGATAAGGAACGTGATTTCAAATCGTTCCTAAACGGTGAGTCACTGGAAGTCATCGCCTCCGCGCAGCTTGAGCCGTCGTTGGCCAATGCGGAACCCGCCTCGTACTTCCAGTTTGAGCGGCTCGGATACTTCTATGTGGACCCGGTGGACTCGGCGTCCGGTATGCCGCGTTTTAATCGTACGGTGACACTGCGCGACACTTGGGCAAAGCAAGCGCTGCGCATTCCTCCGTCAAACAAAGGCTAGCGGTGATGAAACGCCGAACCGGAGAACCATGGATTCCGGCAGACACCTACGGTCAATCGCTGACTGGGCTTACCGTGAACATTTTGGTGCGAGATATCGATACCAGCTTGCGCTTTCAGCGCGAAGTGCTGGGCGCCACGGTCGTATACAGCGACCCCGACTTCGCCGTGCTTGAGGGATTTGATTCACAGTGGATGTTGCACGCTGACCACACATACTCAGACCACCCATTGAGTGGCGTGGTATCCGGGCTGGAAGGGCGCGGAGCCGGCGTCGAACTTCGATTGCACGGATGCGATCCTGACCAGGCCGAAGCCGCCGCCCGCCGGCTCTGCTATACGGTGTTCCAGGGCACGGCGGACAAACCGCACGGATTACGAGAAGCATTTATTATTGACGACGACGGCTATATGTGGGTACCCGACATTCCTATCGCCTAGTCGTAACCGAGCTAGCGTCCCCGCGGTACAAAAACGTGCCGCCGGGATGGTAGACTCCCGCCTCCCTTATTCGGAATGTTACGTGATGGAGTTTCTCAGCGACTACGGTCTATTCCTGGCCAAAACCGCCACCATTGTTATCGCCGTGCTGGTGATTCTATTGGTCGCGGTCGTAATGTCTATGCGCTTGAAAGCGCACCCGGGTAATTACATCGAGATCACCCACCTCAACGAAAAGTATGAAGCGATGGCCAACACGCTGCGTGCCGCGATCCTCCCCAAGAAGGAGCTTAAACAACATATAAAGGCGCAAAAACGCAAGCATAAGGCGGAACAAGCGCGCAGTGCCGACGACACTCCGCCAAAACGAATGTATGTGCTCGATTTCAAAGGCGATATTCGCGGCTCGGCGGTGTCGTCGCTGCGCGAAGAGATTACCGCAGTATTAACCACGGCTACCGCAAACGACGAAGTCGTAGTGCGCCTGGAAAGTGCTGGCGGTATGGTGCATTCCTACGGCTTAGGTGCATCGCAATTGCGCCGCATCCGTGAAAAGGGCATTCCGCTCACGATTACGGTAGACAAGGTGGCCGCCAGCGGCGGTTATTTGATGGCTTGCGTCGCCGACCGAATTCTCGCCGGGCCATTTGCAATTGTCGGATCGATCGGGGTGTTATCGCAAATTCCGAATTTCCATCGTTTATTGAAAAAACACGATGTTGATTTTGAACAGTTTACAGCCGGGGATTACAAACGCACCGTATCGATGTTTGGCGAAACCACCGACAAGGCGCGCGAAAAACTCCAGGAAGAGATTCAAGACGTGCACGTGCTGTTTAAAGATTTTGTACAAACGCAGCGCAGCCAGTTGGACTTGGAAAAGGTCGCCACTGGCGAGCATTGGCATGGTACGCGAGCAATCGAATTGAATCTTGTCGATGAAATTCGCACTAGCGACGATTACCTGATGTCGGCCAGCGACAGCGCAGAACTCTATGAAGTCGCGTTTGAAGAAAAGAAAACG
Organism: Arenicellales bacterium; assembly: GCA_964194565.1. Lineage (GTDB taxonomy): Bacteria > Pseudomonadota > Gammaproteobacteria > Arenicellales > JAOTWM01 > JAOTWM01. Next base: position 600 of record CAXMMZ010000176.1, on the reverse strand, counting down.
ATAATGGACAAACTCTCGGCGTTCATGCAAGCCTCGCTGCACAGCAGCCGGCGCCTACAAATTCCCGACTCGGGTGATATCGACGCAGTGCGAATTCACACTCCGCTCTAGTACTCTATCAAGGTGATTTTGACGGATGCAGCGAACCGAGAAGCGGCCGGCCGTTAGGCGCGCGACCGCGGGACTAGCCGTGGCTAATTCCAGCGAGCGCAACAACGCGGAGGGCCGCTTATCGGCTCGCCCGAAGGGAGCCCACCGAATCGGCCAATGCGGTGTTACAGCCCTTGGCAAGGGCGGGCCATTCCTGGCGGGCTGCGCCTTGCCTTGGCCGATTGGGTGGGCTCTGCACCCGTCAAAATCACCTTGATAGAGTACGAGATTATCGCTGTAAATTTTATGCTGATTGCATTAGGGGAAGACAAGCCGGAGTTACGAGGCGATGTGTTCATCGCACCCAACGCCACAGTGATCGGCTTAGTCATTCTCGAGGATCTGGTCAGCGTCTGGTTCAACGTTGTGATCCGTGGCGATAACGACCTTATTCACATCGGTGCGCGATCGAATATCCAAGACAGCTGCGTGTTACACACCGATCCTGGC
>CAXMMZ010000175.1:0-22828 GCA_964194565.1 Arenicellales bacterium | reverse complement strand
CGCCGTCAAGCGGACGGCTTGCCGGAGATGCCGGTACTGCGCGACGAAACCATTAACGGTTATGTGCGAGAAGAGCGTAACGGCTTGATGTTCGGGCCGTATGAGCGACCGGACAAATTGGAGCACTTCGCGGAGCACGGTGTTCCGGAGTGGTTTGGAGCGGATCTGTTGCCGGAGAACTTCGACTCGGTTGAATTGAATTGGGAAGCTGTAACCATACTTGTGCCGGTGTTTACTGAAGTCGGCATCAAGAACAACGTGCGTGGACCGATATGCGTGTCACCCGACAACCTGCCGCTGGTTGGCCCTGCTGTAGGACTGCACAATTTTTGGTTGGCCGAGGGATTTTCAGGCGGCATTCTGATGGGCGGAGGTGTCGGCGAGCAGCTCGTGATTTGGATCATGGAAGGAGAGCCGGAGATCGATTTATCGGAGATCGATTCGCGCCGCTTCGGCGACTACGCCAATCACAATTGGACCGGCATGAAAAACAAGGAGGCGTTCGGGCACAATTTCGGTGTTCACTTTCCCGGTTACGAATGGACGGCCGCGCGCCCCGCCAAAACCGCACCCTGCTATGACCGTTTGACCGCGAAAAATGCCGTGTGGGGAGCCGTTTACGGTTGGGAAACTGCATTATGGTATGCCCCCGAAGGCGTAGCCCCGAAGGATGTCTATAGCTACCGCGAATTTAACTATTATCCCTACGTCGGCGAAGAAGTGCGGGCGGTACGCAGTGGCGCGGGCTTCTTTGAAATGACTTCCATGGGCAAATATGAAGTCTCGGGCGCAGCAGCAGAAGTCTGGTTGAATTCGATTCTCGCCAATCGTGTGCCGGCGACGATCGGTCGTATTACCTTATGTCATTTATTGACGCCGCGCGGAGGTGTGCGGGCGGAGTTCACCGTGACCCGGTTAACGGACGATGCTTTTTACTTGGTGGGAACACCGCGGGGCGAACGCCACGATTTTGATTGCTTATCCCGGCTCGCGCCGCGCGACGACAGCGTGGCATTGCGCAACGTCACGTTAGAGCGAGGTTGTTTTACGGTTGCCGGACCGCTTGCGCGTGACGTGTTGCAACCCATTACCGGTGTCGACTTGTCAAACGATTCGTTTGGTTGGCTCACGGCGCAGACTGCATCGGTGGGGTGGGCTTCTGACGTGCGCATGTTGCGAGTGAACTATGAAGGAGAACTCGGGTGGGAACTCTACCATCCAATCTGCCATCAACTGCATTTGTTCGATGTGATATTCGAGGCCGGCCGAGCCCATGGCCTGCGTTTGGCCGGGAATCGCGCGATCGAGTCGCTGCGTTTGGATAAATCCTATCGAGCGATGTACCGTGATTTGAATATCGAACATACCGCTCTGGAGTCGGGCCTGGATCGATTCATCCGTTTCGATAAGGAACAGGACTTCACCGGGCGAGCGGCGTTACTAAAACAGCAACAAGACGGTTTGCAACGCCGCATGGTCACGCTTAAGGTCGATAGCAAAGACGCTGATGCCTATATGGGTGAAGGCGTGTATAACGGTGGTTCCCTGGTTGGGCGCGTTACGTCCGGGGCGCAATCGCACCACTTCGGTCATTGTATCTCGATGGCATATGTCGGCAGTGATTTTGCGCAACCCGGAACCGAATTGGAGATTCCGATTCTCGGTGAACGCCGCGCGGCTACCGTGCTTGCCGATTCACCCTACGATCCGCAAAACCAGCGACCGCGTGCATGATGGTGCGGCAGTGGGTTGACGATATTGTTCAGTGCCATGGCCGCGATGGCACGTAACCAATGTATAAAACCTGCCCAAAGTGCCGTTACCGACGCCAGCCGTCGGACATCGTGTCGGACGATGAATGCCCGCGTTGTGGGCTTATATTTTCCAAATGGATGGATTCGCGATTCGCGGTCGCCAAGGCCCCGGACAAGAAATCGACCGGTGTCGCCAAGCAGATGTGGGAGCGACTCATCGCGAACGCGTTCTATATCCCATCGCGCGTGGACGGTTTGGTGTTGGGCGGTCGCGCTATCGTTTACGCGGCGTTCTTCGTGTGGGGTTGGAGTTTCATACTAGCCTCGATGGAGAGCAACGAGATCGGCCGATCGTTCATGCACAATATCGACCTCGTTTTCCACGAAGCTGGGCACGTGGTGTTTCGGCCGTTCGGCCGGTTTCTGATGATCCTGGGCGGCAGCTTGGGGCAGCTCTTGATGCCGGCCATCGCGATGTTGGTATTGCTATGGAAGAACCGCGATCCGTTCGGTGCTTCGATCGGTTTGTGGTGGGTGGCGCAAAGTATGATGGACTTGGCGCCGTATATAAATGACGCACGTTCCGGATCGTTGATGTTGTTGGGTGGCGTGACCGGCAGCGATATGCCGGGTGTTCACGATTGGCGCAATATTCTCTCCGATCTTGGTATGTTGCAATACGACAATCGTATCGCTCGTATTACCGATACATTCGGCGAACTGCTTATGTTGGTTGCGTTTGTTTGGGGGGGATATATTCTTTTTCGGCAAAACAAAGTTCGAGCACGCACTTGATATGAGAAATTGTATCTATCGAATACCGTGCCCCATAAGATACCAAAACAGTAGACAAGTCGTCATATCAAGCGCGCGGCCATGCCACGCGTTAACGGATCGTGTCGCTCCGAGACTCGCGCAAGTCCCCGGAGCGGAGTTTGAAACGTCGAACTTACGTGATAATGTGATGTAACCAGTCGGTACTTTAATCGGCTGGGAGGTGAACGCGAGCGTTGCCTTCCAGCGAATAGAGGCCCTGGTTGGCGAACGCTACCAGGGTTTTTTTGTGCCCGGGATAATCGAGCCGGGCGCAATGACAGAGTTTGGTGCGATTGCACGGAGGTTCTGCGGTATAGGTTCAGAGCGCCTATCCGGTGCGCTGCTGTTAATCATCACAATGCTGCGTATGCCGCTTTTACATATTATGAAAACCCGACCGGCTAGAGAGATCATTGCTCGATTACCAAAAGGGAGAACGCCATTTCTGCATAATGAATTGAATCTTAGCCATTTCCATGAATATTCGGCCCGCCTTGGTGAAATAACCGGGCTAATGGCGGTCGCGAGATCTCTTGCTTTGCGGGCGCTATAAGTGTTGTCCGATCCAACCATCGCGCTGTTTGACGGAATCGCGAAACCGCGCCGTAAATTCGGCGTCTATAGTTTGCTTGACCGCGCCCAATTGCAACACGGTACTACTCCATGCGGCCAATTTCGGGTGGTTGTCGGAATCTAAGAGTTTTCGTGCGGGCTTAAGGATGTCGAGTCGCGCAAATAACGGCGCGTAGCACGCATCGACCATGCCGGGTTCGGATCCGTCGAAGAACACGGCACCCGATTTTTTGTCTTCCAGGTAGTCGAACTTTTCATCGAGATCGTAAGCCGCGTCGTCGAACTCGAATTCGTCCACCGCCGCAACGACCCCGGACAGATCCGCCAATATGGCCGCGCCATATGCAATCGTTGCGCGATGCGCTGCTCGCTGCAACGGATCCCCGGGCAGCAGCGAATTCGATGCGATGTCGTTCAGATACTCATTGATGACGGTGGATTCAAAAACAATGTGCTCGTCATCTATGCGCAGGATCGGGACCCGGCCAAGCGGCGACACATCGTCGAACCAGGGCGGCGGGTTAGTGATTTCGATTACGGTGAGACGATATGGAACGTTATTAAGTCGTAAAGTGACAACGGACGACTGCACGAACGGACAGAGCGCGGTACTGATTAATTCCAAGTTCATGCGCTATCAACCCACGGCTACAGCGCTTGGCAGCATTAATGTGCAGGCACTGTGCGGCCGGCGGCCCATGATCGCAACGCGGTTACCCGTTCGGCCATCACCACCGATAGCGGCTGGGTGTCCTCGATTTCCTTTAACACCAGCGCCGTATCCAGTGCCTCGTCCCGCGCATGGGCACGATACAGCCCCGAGACGACGGCTTGTTCCAACTCCGATCCGGAAAATCCGTTACTGGCTGCGGCCAGTCCGTCGAGATCGAATTTACTGGCATCGAGTGTGCGATTGCTGAGGTGAATTTTCAGGATCAGCGCGCGTGTTTCGCGATCCGGTAGATCCACAAAAAATATCTCGTCGAAGCGACCCTTGCGCACTAGTTCCGGTGGCAACAGCGAAATTTCATTGGCGGTGGCAACGATGAAAACCGCGGATTTTTTCTCCGCCATCCAGGTTAACAGCGTCGCCAGTATCCGCCGCGCGGGACCGTCGTCTTCTTGTCCGGCGATGCCTTTCTCGATTTCGTCAATCCATAATACGCACGGCGCCATTGTGTCCGCGCTTTTTAGCGCTTCGCGCACATTGCGCTCGCTTTGACCGTAAAATTTATTGAATATCGCCCCCATGTCCAAGCGCAACAACGGCGCCCCGAATGCCCCGGCTACTGCGCGGGCCGCGAGGCTCTTACCGCAACCTTGCACCCCTAATAACAAGATGCCTTTAGGGGTATCCAGGTGCGGATTGCTGGATTTGCCCATTAATATATCGCGTCGGTTGGTGAGCCATTCCTTAAGCGCATTCAACCCACCGACTTCGGCGAAGCGGCTCGTCTCATATTCGAAAGTGAGCGTGTTGTCACGATCGAGCAGGTCGTACTTTGCTTTCATCACCCCGGGCAAGTCGCTGTGGGAGATCGCGCCGTCGTTAAAGATCGCTTTGCGCACCAGACGCCGCGCGTCGCCATGGGTCAGCCCCGAGAGGTTTTTAATCAACAATTTGGTGGCCTGAGAGTCTGCCTTGACACGCTGATTGTTTTTCTCGATAGCCCATTCGTTCGCCACATCGACCACCATGGTTCTTAATTCTTCCGGTGTCGGTAGCCCAAGATCGAATTCGGCTGTGTAGTGCCGCAGTTCGCCGGGAATTTCGAGTTCATGGCTAAGCAACACGATACAGCGTTCGACGCTGGCATGCTTTATAGCAATGTCTTTCAGCAGCCGGGTATGAACGGGCTCGTCAATGAAATGGTGATAGTCCAGCAACACATAGATGCCGGCCTGGCTCTCCCCCTTAATGTGTTCCAACACTTCTTTAGGCTTGGCATGTTGGGCTTCGCTGGCTATGTCATACCGGGCGTAACGCAGACCTTCCGTTACCGACCATTTGAATAGCGGCTTGTCGAGACTTTCCGCAATCTCGGTGAGTATCGCCAGCACGCGCTGCTCTTCGTAGGATTGCACTACTACGATCGGAATTTTCGATTCCAGAATCAACGCTAAATCGTGTCGATTATCCATAACTACTATCGTACAAGCTGTTGGTTTTCCGGATAGATACGCACGCTGGGCACTTTGTTTTGCCGAAGCTCATCCTTCAATTTCTGCCAGTATTGGGTGCTCAACATGTCGCCGTGTGTGTTCCTAAAAACCGCCCGAAGTCGCGCGTTCGGAATCCTTAACCCTACGCTAACTTCCTCGGGCAGAAATACTATTCCATCCTCAAAGAACCACTCGGGAATTTCCTCGTCGCCGTCGATTCCGTCGTTGCGCTCATAGATTTTGACATCGACAAACGGTTCCAATGCATCGTAGTCGAACAAATATACCTTATGAAATTCACTGACACCGTAATTGCGCGCATCGAGATCTTTATTGAATATATTCGCAGCCGCATTGTTTTTGATGCAATAGCCAAGGTTAATGATAGCGGTTTCGGCATCCTCGGGCGATGCGGTCTCCCAAAACACCGGTAGTGGCGTCATACGGCGTTGCACAATCAGGTGTTTGAAAATGACGCCATCGTCCTGTAGCAAGACGGTTTCCCCGGCCTCACGAAGAAGTTCCTCCAGCAAGTCCTTATCGAGCCAACTTGTGTCGAGTCTCACATCATAATAAATGATATTGTCCAACATACTGCCGGTACGGTTAATTTCGTGCACCCGGTTATACTTTCTTAGCACCGACTCGATGCCTTCAAACTCTCCCCATTTGTAGTCCGCAGTAGGTTGGTTCCGAATTATCTTCAAATTGTAAGCGGAGAGCGGCGCGGAGAAGCCGATGGCCACGGTGCCGCGAAACCCGACCGCGGTTTGCAGTGTTTGATTACCGCCGACTAACTCTTCCTTAAGTTCGCTCATTACTGCCAGTTTGCCTAAGTGGTTATAACCGATCGTGGAATAATGCAGACCCAGTGGTCGTTGCGGCATAATGCTGTGAAGAAACTCCGATAGCTCGTGATAATACAAGCTCGTTACGTGAAAATTTGCGAGTGTAGAGCTGAAAATATTGTGGCCATCCGCTACGCGGTGCAGCACCGCATCGACATAAATGCCTTGGTCGTCGTTGAGTAGTGCGATTATCAGTGGCATAACGGAATCGTCCGCAAATACAACCCTGCCGACGATATATGCCCCGCGGTTGCGGTAGAATCCAGCCTCGATGACTTGGATACAGCGAATCGTCGCGATCCGGCCTGGGTCCGCGCTGATTACCCGGTTGATACGCTCGGTGACGAGTGATGCGTCCTCGGAAAGATTGCGGTAAGGAATCGAAAAATCGGGGCATTGTAAAATTTCGGCTACCGTGGCGCTGTGTACTGCTTCGCTGCCCGGGAATTCGCGGTAGATTTCAGTAACATATTTTCCGCTGGCCTGCACGGCCTGACGGGACGAGTATTCGACTGGCCGCCACTCGTCCGGAGAAATCTTTCGGTGGACCGAGTGATAATACGCATGCGCGAGGTCGGCCTCGTAGCGTCCATCGATGAGAGTGAGATAGTGCTGCTCGACGTCGTCCCAGAGGTCTTCGCGTTCCGCGAAGATCGGAAAATTGTCCGTTAGTTTCGCGCTAAGCTGCACAACGCTCATGCTATAGAGAGAGAGTCGTTGTTTACTCAACGCCAGTGACGTGCGCGGGTCGCGATTTTCGAATGCTTGTTTGGCGAGGTCCGGAATACCGAGAAACTGGGAGTAGTATGTATCGAACTCGTACAAAATCCATTGTGCTGATGACTCGGCTTGCGCCGAATCGCCTTGCATCGATTTCAGCTGTTCGGCGTGATCGATCAAATTGGTGGTTTCAGGGTTTAGTGAATGCGGTGTGTGCATGGTCAGCTATACTTGATTGCCACTTTCATCTATAAACATGAGCCCGATTCAACGCTTGATGGACCCGGTTGAAGTTGTCATCAGAATAGCATTACCCAGTACCGATCCCAATAGCTTGCCCAGCTTGTCGCCGAGCGCTCGGCCTTGAAACGCAACGTTATCTTACTGGCGATCTGCCAAGCCCTCATGATGACCGGAAGTTCACTGTTGGTCGCGACTGTCGCGCTCTTTGGCATCGCCCTCGCGCCACACCCAGGCCTCGCCACATTGCCGTTAGCGTTTCACTTTCTAGCGGTGATGGCCACTACGTTTCCAGCGTCTATGGCCATGAAGATAATCGGCCGCAAAAATGGTTTTATGCTGGGCTAAATTGCCGCAATCATTGGTGCATCGGTATGCGCATATTCCACCTACCTCGGCAACTTCGTAGGATATTGGAATTTCTTATTTATCGGCGGTACCACGCAGTTGACCACTACCTATACGCTGCGCGAAAAAGCCAAGGCCCAAGGGCTGAACGATATGCTGGTATTCGCGACGCTGGCATGTACCGCATTATTTTCCGGTGTTCTGCACTACACGGTCGGTTGGAGCGTACTCAACTACGGGGTGATCCCCGCGGTCGTGCTGGCGGCAATCGCGGTGTTATACGCATCGCGCACGCGGCCCATGGCAACCACGAACCCAGACACGTAACCGGGACGCTCGCTCGCATTACATGGTTTCGCCGTAGGTCGATGAGCGCACGCAAAATCCGCCGTCAACTAATCCGACTACAATGTCAACACCACCTTACCTTTGACTTGCCGCGTCAATATCAAATCGAAACCCTCCGCAAACTGCTCAAGCGGCAGGGTTTGCATGACTTGCGGATCGATGCGCCCCTCGGCGTATAGCTTACCGATTTCGGCCGCGCCCTGCTCGATCTGCTCGAACGCGTGCTTGAAATGCAAATCGAGAGGCGCGCCCATTACCGTTAGATTGTTGTACAGCAGGTAATTGGCTTTCGGCGCCGGTATGCGACCATCGGCAAATCCGACAATCATTAGCCGGCCGGCGAATTTCAACACGCGCAGGCACGCGTCGAATACGTCGCCGCCGACGGTATCGATGGCGAGGTCGACGCCGCGGCCGTCCGCATCGCCGGTAATGGATGCAATCTGCGACCGAAACGCGGCCTTCAAGTCATCGAAATGCGTATACATCACGTCGTCCGCGCCGCCGCGATCGACGACAAGATCGGCTTTTTCCTGCGACGATACCGCTGCGATTACGCGCGCGCCACGCGCCTTTAACAACTGTACGGCGGCGAGGCCAACGCCGCCTGCGGCACCGGTAACGAGCGCAGTTTCACCGGCTTTGACATCGCCGCGCAAAACGGCGGCAACATACGCGGTATGGTATGGCGTTATCAAGGCCGCGCCCGGGATGAATTCAAGACCATCCGCCATTGCGAAGCACCGTTGCTCCGGCGCCGCGACAAACTCCGCAAATGCGCCGCTGAATACCTGCACGAGCACTCGGTCGCCAATCTGGAATCGACTTACGCCGGCGCCGACTTGCGTCACGATACCGCTCGCGTCGCGACCGGGAACGAACGGCAATAGTTCGGGTTTATTTTGGTACTTCCCTTGCAGCATGAGCGCATCAGGAAAATTCAGGCCGACGGCCTTTACCGCTACGACGACCTCACCGGACCCGGCCTGCGGCGGCGTGATGTCTTCAACGCTGTGCGAGTCGATGGGACCGTACTCATTGACGACAATCGCGCGCACGGCTATAACTTAACCGATTTGACCTGGCGGACCGTTTGTTTGACCGCGGCCACGATGGCGTTGTAATCACTGCATCGGCAAATGTTCCCGCTTAATGCGTTGCGGATCTCGGCATCACTTGGGTCGGCGCGTTGTTCGAGGAACTCGCTGATCGTCATGAGAATCCCCGGCGTACAAAACCCGCACTGCAATGCGAAGCATTCGCGGAATGCCTGTTGCAGCGGCGACAGCGTGCCATCGTGATCCGCTAATCCTTCCACCGTCGCGATGTTGCGGCCTTGAACTTGAACCGCGAGCGTCAAACACGAGCGAACCGCTTTACCGTCAAGCCGGACGGTACACGCCCCACAAACACCGTGTTCACAACCGACATGGGTGCCCGTGGCGCCCAGCTCGTGACGAAGGAAGTCGCTCAATAACATGCGTGGCTCGGCGTAACCGGAAACCGCCTCGTCGTTTAAGGTCAAAGAAATCAAGCTTCGTTGGTCTTTATTTATGCGCGGCATGCAAGCGCATCCTCAATCGTCTGTTTGCCCAGGGTGCGGACCAGTTTGCGGCGAAGCTTCGCGGTCGCATGGATATCGTCGATGCCGCCTAAGCTCCAGGCGAACCGATTTAAAATTTCGTCGGCCGCATCGGTGTTGTCGAATGTGAGTACGGCGGGACGATCCGCAATTCCGCCGACTGCCACGCTGATGTTCGAGCCGTCGGCGAGCGCGGCGACGGCGACGATGGCGAAATCACCATGGCGGCGCGCAAATTCCGAGAATCCATGCCCGCTGCCAGGTCGCGCTTTCGGAAAACGCGCGGCGACGATCATCTCATCCTCGCGTTTGGCCGTACTCAACATGCCGGTCTGAAAATCGTCAGCCTTGACGACGCGTCGACCACTTTGACTTTCCAATACCACCGAACCTTCCATTACCGCGAGACATAACGGCAACTCGGAACTCGGGTCGGCGTGCGCGAGCGAGCCGCAGATTGTGCCGCGATTGCGGGTTTGCCAATGGCCGATATGGGGCAAGGCCTTGGCCAGCAACGGCAGGTGTTGATGACACTCCGGCCGCTTGCGCAGTTCGGCTTGGGTCACTGCGGCGCCAATCTCGACATCGTCGCCATCGACGCGAACGTAGTCGAGTGCATCGATCGAACCGATGTCGACGACGACACTCGGATGCAACAAACGCATGTTCAACATCGGCATCAGTGACTGGCCACCGGCCAGGACCCGCGCATCTTCGCCGTGTGCGGCAAGGATTTGCACGGCTTCTTGCACGCTTTCGGCGCGCACATAGTCAAATGCGGGCGGCTTCATGATTTGAGCCCGATTCGTTGGCGCCACGATTTTTTGGCGGACGGTGGAGGATCAATTGGCGGCGTGTCGCCCGCGGCCTTGCGTCCAAGTGCCTTGAAAAATTGAGCGAACAGAGTTCGTGCCGCGCCGTTCAACATGCGGCCACCGACCGCCGCGACTTTTCCGGTGAGTCGGATTTCATATCGATATCGAAGCAACGTTCCGTCCTGTTGCGGTTCGAGTGTGACCCAGCCGATGCCGTGGGACGACCCTAACGGCCCGGTTAGCGCACCGTTTAGTGTTAGCGATTCCGATTCGCGTAAATCGGACAGCGAGATGCGGGTGTCGAATTGGCCACGCACCGGGCCTACGCCTAGGCTCAAAACGCCACGGTAGCTGTGCTCGGCGTCGGCGATTAACTCGCGGCATCCCGGTATAACACTACTGAGAATTTCCGGATCCAATAACATTGCCCAAATCTGTTCCGGCGCAGCCGCGAGCGACGCTTCGCCTTCGCCACGTAGTGACGACTTATTGTCTGCCGTCGGTTGCGGCGGTTCGGCATCGGCGGGTGCAGACGGTTCGGGCTCGTTAAGCCATTCGCTGATCCGCGCCGGGGTCAGCGGTAATTCGATGTGTTCATGGTTTAGCGCATCGGCCGCGGCATTGGCGAGGCAAACCGGAGTGCTGTACTGATTGCCTTCGGCGATGCCCTTCGCACCGAGCCGCGTAAACGGCGAGGGGTGCGGGGTCGGGTGCACAATCACTAACTCAGGAACCTCGGGCGCGGTGACGACGAGGTACTCGGCAAACGTTCCCGATTTAAACGAGCCGTCGGCGTCGTAAACGAACTCCTCATACAACGCCGCGCCGAGCGCCGACGCAAACGAACCACGAATTTGGCCTTCGGCAATACCGGGATTCAGGATCGTACCGCAATCGTGGGCGGTGACGTATTTATCAATGCGCACCGTGGCGGTGTCTCGGTCGATCTCAATGCCACAGAAATCGAAGCCAAAACCATACGCGAGTGAAGTATTGATCTCGTCGTTGGCATTCGTGGGCGTAAGCTCCGGGGCGTTCCACGAACTCGTTTCGCGCACACCGGACTCCTCGTCGTCCGGCAGACTACTCGGTGACCAATGCGCGAGGCCGCCAACACGCCGAAATTCCAGGCTATTGTCGGGATTGCCATGGGCTTGAATCCGGCCACCGACGAATTCCACACGGTCCGGAGAAACATTGAGTCGTTGCGCGGCGATGCGTGCGAGCTTATCGCGCACTTTACACGCCGCCGCGTCGGCCGCGCTGGTGACCGCCGGTGCGAATCGGCACGAATAATTGCCGGCCGCGATCGACCAACCGTCCTTCTGGGTATCGGTTTCCAGGTTTACGGTAATATCGTCGATCTCCAATCCCAAACAATCGGCGACGATCTGAGCCAAAACAGTTTGGTGTCCTTGGCCCTGCGGAACCGAATCACCGACCACGCTTACTGAACCCAACGCGTCCACGCTCACTGTGACATTCGCGACCGCGCCGTCTTTCGGGCCGGTCCGCTCTCGTTCCGCAGCCGTTTTCAAGGTCGAGATATAGCCCATGTTGGACTGACTTGGCTCGACCACCGCGGCGTAGCCGATGCCATACAGCCGGCCTTCGGCGCGGGCCTGTTCACGGCGGCGTTTGAGTTCTTCCAGGCCACCCTGGGTTTCGGCTTCCTGCATCGTCAATTGGTAGTTGCCGGAGTCGATCAACGCGCCGGCCGGTGTGCGATACGGAAATACATTGGCCGGTAACAAGTTCTTTTTGATGACATCGAGTGGATCGAGCCCCAACTCGACCGCGATCTTATGCATCATGCGTTCGATCGCGTAATACAACTGCGGCCCACCGAAACCGCGCACCGCGCCGGTCGGACATTTGTTGGTGACCATAATATGGTTCACGACTTCGACGCTGCCGATTCCATAGCCGTTGGTGGACAAGCCGTGCATGCGATAGATCGGCGCAGGCATCGGCGCGCGCAAGTACGCGCCGTGGTCATCCCAATGGTGTAAACGCAGCGCATCGACGACACCGTCCGCATCGTATGCCGCTTCGATTCGTGTGACCCGATTCGGGGCGGAGTTGGCCGCGCTTAAGTGCTCCAACCGATCTTCAATCCATTTGATCGGGCGTCGCGCCAACCGCGAGGCCACACACAGCACGACGATATAGGGAAAAATCGTGAGTTTTGAACCGAAACTGCCACCGGAATGCGACGGACTACGGTGCCGCAGACGGCTCCCCGGCACGCCGAGCGCGATGGCCATTACCGTGTGTACCGAAAACGGCCCCTGAAAATTCGACATCACGTCATAGCCATCGGTATCGGATAAGTACTCGGCGATGACCGCGTAGGTTTCCATCGGTGTGACGGAGTTGCGTGGATAGCGGATCGTGAGTTCCGAGCGGTGCGTGGCCTTTTCGAACGCGGGATCGACTTGGCCGTGGGTAAAGGTTCGTTTCGACACGACATTGGAACTGGCGGCGGGGTGCAGCACCACCGCATCGTCTGCAGCCGCGGCAACCGGGTCTACGACCGCTTCCAGCAGTTCGTATTCGACACGAATTAAATCGAGTGCATCCTCCGCCAGATAGCGATCGGCGGCACAGACTACCGCCACCGGTTCGCCGACGTAGCGCACCCGGTCGAGCGCGATACCGCGATAATCGATATCGTTTTTGAAGCCGACGACAAGCGGCTTTACGTAGCGCTTGATGTCGTCGCCGGTGACCACCGCGCTCACTCCCGGCAAACTCGACGCGGCCGAGGTGTCGATTGAAACGATCCGTGCGTGGGCGTGCGGCGAGCGCAGAATCGCGGCATGATGGGTGCGCCGGGTGACCGGCAAATCGTCGATAAATTTACCCGCGCCCCTCAGTAGTGGCGGATCTTCAACTCGCAACACCGCCCGGCCGACATGGCGTCGCTTTGTCTGTGTGGATGGGTCAGGGTGAGCCGACATCGCGGTACAAAGTTGTGATTTTGAGAAGAGTGGTTTGATAAGTTACGTATAATCATCATATATGTAAAGAATGCAGCGGCTAGGCGCTCGGTCTGGGCGTGGAAGATGTGAAAACCGTATCGTATACAATTAAGGAGTAATCAGTGAGCTGGCTAATCGGCGTCGACGTCGGCGGGACGTTCACAGATTTTTTTGCGTTCGATCTCGATACTCGCCGGTCGCGTTTATACAAACGCCCATCGACACCTGAAAACCCCGCCTTGGCAATTGTTCTCGGCATGCAGGAATTGTGCGGTGAACTTGGCGTCGATTCTGCCGATGTGACCCGGCTGTGTCACGGCACCACCGTCGCCACCAATGCCCTTATACAACGCAAAGGTGGCCGCGTGGCCATGATTACCAGCAAAGGTTTCCGCGACTTGCTCGAGATCGGGCGTCAGACCCGGCCGCGGATGTACGACCTGCAAACCGACAATCCCCCACCACTGGTGGAGCGCCAGGATCGTTTCGAGATCGATGAACGCATCGGCGCTGACGGTTTGGTGCGGCGGGCCATCGACGTCAGTGAAATAGGCGATGTCGCCGAACGAATCAAGCACAGCGGCGCCGAGGCCTGCGCAGTGTGTTTTTTGTTTTCGTTTCTCGAGCCCGGCCATGAGCAAAAAGCTGCCGCCGCGTTGCGTGCAGCCGGTATCGACCTGCCGTTGTCTTTGTCCAGTGAAGTGCATCCTGAATTCCGCGAGTACGAGCGTTTTTCGACGACGGTATTAAATGCCTATCTGCAACCCGTAATGGAACGCTACTTGGGCTACTTGCAAGGCGAACTCCGCACCAGCATGCCGCAGGCGGCGGTCGGTATTTTTCAATCCAGCGGCGGACTGATGTCGGTGCAGCAGGCGCGCAAATTCCCGATTCGCACCGCGCTGTCGGGTCCGGCGGCCGGGGTTTTGGGGGCCGTGCAGTCCGGCCGCGAATCCGGCCGCGGGCGATTGATCGGTTTGGATATGGGCGGTACCAGCGCTGATATTTGCTTGATCGATGGCTTTCGGCATTTTGTTTCCTACGAGCGCGACGTCGCCGGGTTTCCGATTCGCTTGGCCAGTGTCGACGTGCACACGGTCGGCGCGGGCGGCGGTTCCGTCGCCTGGTTCGACCGCGACGGCTTGCTCAAAGTCGGCCCAAAAAGTGCGGGTGCCGATCCCGGACCCGCGTGTTATGGACATGGTGGCAGTCAGGCGACGGTTACCGATGCGAACCTGTTGTTGGGACGGTTGTCGCCACGCGGTTTGTTGGGTGGGCGCATGGCGTTGCAGCGCGCCGCGGCCGAGGCGAGTTTTCGGCCGCTCGCGGCCAAGCTCGGATTCAGCATTACCCGCACTGCCCTCGGCGTGCTCGACATCGTGACCGCGAACATGGTGCGCGCGGTTCGCGCGATTTCCGTCGAGCGTGGCCACGACCCTCGCGAGTATGTGTTGATGCCGTTCGGCGGCGCCGGGCCCTTGCACGCGACGGCGGCCGCACGCGCACTGGGTATCACGGAGATGCTGGTGCCGGCCGCTCCCGGTATTTTGTGCGCGCAAGGACTCATCGTCTCGGATCTTAAAGAACAGTTCACCGCGACCCGCCGCCAGCGTGTCACGGCCGCGGACATGGGCGAAAGCATGGGTGAGCTTACGCTGGTCGCCGACGGGTTGCGGCAACGTGCACAACGCTGGTTCGACGACGAGAATATCGCGCCCGATGAACGTCGCCATACACTGTCTCTGGATATGCGCTATGTCGGTCAGAATTTCGAACTGCAAGTGCCGCTCGGCGATGCCTTGGGCGAATTGCCACGGTTGCCGACCGCGGAGCGATTGCTGGTTTTATTCTTTCAAGCCCACGAACAACAATACGGCTTCCACAATCCGGACGACGCCGTAGAGGTGATCACGGTACGACTCGTCGCGAGTGCGCAACTCGCCGCCATCGAGCGCATCGCGACGACCTCGCCGGACTCCGCGTCGGACCCCGAGCCGATTGAGCAACGCCCGGTATACTTTACCGATGCCGATGCGGCACTGACGTCAGTCTACCCGCGCGCTGCGCTGCGCTGCGGCGACCGACTGGAAGGGCCGGTCGTGATTGAACAACTGGACGCGACGACGTTGCTATTCCCCGGCGATCGTTTGACAGTCGATGACGCGCTGAACTTATCGATCGAATTAAGACAATGAAATCACTCGACCCGATCAGCTTGGAAATTCTGTTCAACGCACTGAAGTCCGTGACCGATGAGACGTTCATCGCGCTAATGAGAAGTGCGTACTCGACCAACATTAAAGAACGCCGTGATCACTCCACCGCGTTGATGGACCGCGACGGTCGATTGGTCGTGCAAGCCGAAGCATCACTGCCGATTCATATCGCATCGATGACCGGCGCCCTGACTGCGGTGCTCGCCCAATACGCCGACGATTTGCACGACGGTGACATCTTCGTCGCCAACGACCCCCATGTCGCCGGCGGCACGCATTTGCCGGACATCAATATGGTCATGCCGGTGTTCGTGGACGGTGAGCTGCTCGGATTTATGTGCAATATCGCCCACCATGCCGACGTAGGCGGAGCGGTGCCGGGCAGTATGGCCGGCGGCATGTCGGAGATATATCAGGAGGGTCTGCGCATCCCGGCTGTGCGCCTGTTTCACCGCGGCCAGATCGATGACGATTTGATGCGTTTGTTATTGCTTAATGTTCGTGTGCCCGAGGAACGGCAAGGCGATTACTTTGCGCAAGTCGCGGCGTGTCGGTTGGGTACGCGTCGCTTGTTGGAAATTGCCGCCGCGAACGGCACCGCTACCCTGCAACAAGTGTTTGTCGAAATAATCGACCGTACCAAGCATCGTATGAGTGCCGCGATTGCCGATATTCCCGACGGTGTGTACCGATTTCAGGATGTTATGGACGACGATGGCCTCGGCACAACGGATATACCGATTGCGGTTACGATTACGGTCTCCGGCAACGAAGTGGACATCGACTTCGCTGGCACCAGCCCGCAAGTCGATGGCAACATCAACGTAACCTTCAATGCCACCCAAGCGGCGGTGTGCTATAGCTTGAAGGCCCTTCTCGATCCGGACATCCCGAACAATCAGGGTATGTTGGATATCCCGCGGATTCATGTCGAAAAAGGCACGTTGCTGAATGCGGGGTTTCCTGCGCCGGTCGCCGCGCGCGCGAATACCTGTCAGCGTGTCGTGGATGTAATCATCGGCGCGCTGGCGGACGCGTTACCGGAACGCGCGATCGGCGCGTCGAACGGCGCCAACACCACGGCGGTGTTTTCCGGTGTCGATCCGCGCAACGGGCGGCACTATGTGTATCTTGAGACGCTCGGCGGTGGCAGCGGTGCGCGCGCGACCGCGGACGGCAAAGACGGTGTGCAGGTACACATCACCAACACCTCTAACCTGCCGGTCGAGGCAATCGAAACGGAGTATCCGTTGCTCGTCGAGAGCTATAGTTTGGTACAAGACTCAGGCGGCGCGGGTAAATACCGCGGCGGCATGGGATTGCAACGCGTGATACGGCCCATCGGTCACGACTGTACATTCAACGGCGCGGGCGAACGCTTTAGCCACCGCCCATGGGGCTTGTTCGATGCGGAATCAGGTGCACCGGGGCGCTTCCTCCACGTGGATGCGGGCGGCGCGCAGACCGAGCTCGCGATAAAGCCCTCCAATGTGCGCGTACGCGACGGTGAACATATTATAGTGGAGTCTCCCGGCGCGGGCGGTTACGGCCCGGCCGCGCAGCGCGCACCCGACAAGGTGCAGGCCGACTTCGAGGGCCAGAAGATATCGGCGCAATTTCGGCAAGTGCACTATTACGATCTAAGCGACGAATCGTGAACTGAAATTACTTCTAGCAAACTCCCATATCGCTATACCCCAATGCAATAGCTGATGACCGGATTACAAAACGATCGCGACTATAGCCCGCACGATGCCGAACGTTTCAGGCAGCAAGGGCATTGGAACGACGATACGCTCACTACGTGGATCGATCACTGGGCCACGGCCGCCCCCGATAAGGTCGCCATTGTCGGGCCGGGTGCGCGGCTGACGTATCGCGAGCAACACGACAAAGTGCAACGGCTCGCGGGCGCGCTGGCGGATCTCGGGATTGCCAAAGGCGACGTCGTCGCGATCCAACTGCCCAATATTG
This sequence comes from Arenicellales bacterium, assembly GCA_964194565.1. Taxonomy (GTDB): domain Bacteria; phylum Pseudomonadota; class Gammaproteobacteria; order Arenicellales; family JAOTWM01; genus JAOTWM01. Next base: position 5,447 of record CAXMMZ010000175.1, on the reverse strand, counting down.
CCGAGTATCTGATCGCGTACTACGCGGTCACGCGGTTGGGCGCGATTCTCGCGACGATGCATATGCCGTATCGCGAAAATGAAATGTATCCGCTGATCCGCCACGGCGGGGCCAAGGCCGTGATATGCGGGGCGCGCGACGATAAATACGACGCGCCCGAGACGATGCGCAAGCTTATGCAACGCTGTTCGAGCGTCAAACATATTTTTGTGCTTGGCGACGAAGTGCCGTCCGGTATGCATTCGCTCGGCGATATGATCGATAACGATACGCCGCGGGACGTTACCGTCCCGCTCGGCGCGACCGACCCGGCGTTGCTGTGTTTTACATCGGGCACGTCGGCGGCGCCGAAGGCGGTGCTGCGCACTTATGCCACGATTACCGGCAACGCGCGAATTTACTCGCCTACCATCGAGCTTTGCAGCAGCGATGTCGTCATGGTCGCACCGCCGTTCACCCATGTATTCGGATTGTGTTGCGTGCACTGTACGTTGTGTCACGGGGGCACCGTGGTGTTGCTGCGGCAATTTACACCGCCGTCCTACGTGGAAATGATCGACCGCTTCAAACCCAGTGTGGTGTTTACCGCACCAGCCCATCTCGCGGCGTGTCTGAAAGCCGGGCTTTTAGAGGACGTCGATCTGTCGTCGATACGTGAAGTGGTCATTGCCGGTTCGGTGTGTCCACCCGATATAGCGAATGCACTCGAAGCGCGCTTGCCGAACGGCCGTGCCGGGGGTTTGTTCGGAATGACCGAAACAATCCTGATTACCCAAACCCCGATCACCGAGGGGCCGGAAGTCCGCCATTTCTCGGTAGGGCGAGTTACGCCCGGAATAGAAGCCCGCATAGCCGGTGACGACGGCGCAATGCTTGGCGCGGACAAGGAGGGCGAACTACAGGTTAGGGGTTACTCGATCATGTCCGGCTACCTGAATAACGACGAGGCGAACCGCCTCGCATTTACCGACGACGGTTGGTTTCGCACCGGCGATCTCGCGGTGATGAGTGCCGCCGGCGATGTGCAAATCACCGGCCGCTTGAAGGACATAATTAACCGTGGTGGCATCAAGATTAATCCCACCGATCTCGAGAATCTCATCACCACACACCCGAACGTCATTCAGTGCGCCATCGTCCCCATGCCGGACGATGTATTGGGCGAGAAGTCGTGTTTATTCGTGACCCTGATTCCCGGCACCGAGCTGGATCTCCAGACCGTAACCGATTATCTAAACGAGCACGATGTCGCGAAGATGAAGTGGCCCGAACGACTCGAAGTGGTCGAGGAGATGCCGATGACACCCACCAAGAAAATCATCAAAGGCGCATTGCAAGAACGGCTTGGCGAGACCGTCCGATAACGCCGATAACGTAGCAGCGGCCCAGTGATTACGGCGCCGCACCGATCCGCAATAACGGAATGTACTCCGCAACCACCGCCACTTTGTTATCGAACGCCATAATTCTCATCCAAAACCAAAATAGTTTTGCGCCTTCGCATTTCGTAGGGTGGTTAGAGGCAAAGCCGAAAACCGCCGAAACTAACCCCCGCCCAATAACGCCCAGCCCCATAACCAAACCAACCAACTCAATCTCATCCCTCCAAAAGCTCCGGCGCCCGCTGAAGCGCACGCTCCAACGTATACCCCAACCGATGCGCCCAACGATACTGATCTTCCTCACTCTCGATCATATCGTGCCGCACCTCAAACAACGCATGCGGAATGGCACGGCCCTCGCCGTGCACCGGAATCGTGTAATCGCTCTCGTCGTCCACCGAATACGGATCGTTATCGCCGACACACAAGGTTTCGTCTTCCGCAAGCAAATCCCGCAATGTGTGCGCAAGGCGAGTGTCCCGGTTGTACAGCAAACCGATGTGCCACGAACGAGGCTCGCCTTTGAACACGGGTGTGAAGCTATGAATAGCCAATAAGATCGTGGCCTGCTCGCGTCGATTACGTTCGCTAATAATCGCATCGATACAATCGTGATACGGATGAAATATTTCACGTTGCCGGGCGGCTATCTGTGTCGCAGCAAGATCGCGGTTACCGGGAATCACCGTGTGCTCGCTAACCTCCGGCATTGACGTAGCTGACTGCAACGGCCGGTTGCAATCCACCACCAACCGCGAATACACCTGGTGTACGAATGTCGCCTCGAATCGGCGCGCAAATTCCTCCGCCATGCCGAACGCGCCGACATCCCATGCAATATGACGTTGACGATCTGCTTCGCTCACGCCCAAGTCGCCGAGTTTTCGCGGGATTCGATTGCCCGCGTGATCGCAGACAAACAGATATGGCGACGTGCTATCACGACGGATTACACGGACTGCATCCGGTTCGTCGGCGCCTAGCAGGCGATAGATTTGATCAGAGTTATCCAAAGTCGTAAGTCGATTTTTTGCGGTCACTAGCCACTCACTAATCTGACGAGAATTATCGGAAACGAGCCCTTTATAGCCATTCATTCGTTAAATCAACCGCTAGTGGAGACCGGACTGGAGCTGCGCGGTATGACGAACGCTTCCCGGCGGCACCCCAAATACCCGCTTGAATGCCCGCGAAAAAGCGGCTTCGGATTGGTACCCGAGGCGATCGGCGAGAACGGAGAGAGGATCCGACGTCTCTTGAAGTTGCGTGCGGGCGAGTTGCATCCGCCACTGGGTGAGGTAGTGTATAGCGGATTCGCCGACGAGTTTGGTAAACCGCGCCGAGAATCCCGAGCGCGACATGCCGACTTCTTTGGCTAACGAGGCCACGGTCCAGTCCTTTTGGGGTTCCCGGTGAATCGTAGCGAGCGCTCTTCCCACCTGTTTGTCGCGCAGGGCGGCGAGCCAACCCTGCTCGGCTTCGGGCGCCGAGTCAATCCACGATCGGATGGCCTGAATGACCAGGATATCGGCCAGTCGAGTGATGACCGTTTCTCCGCCGGGTCGCATCTCTTTCGCTTCACGCGAGATGAAACGAACCGTATTTTGTAACCATCCGTCGTCCTGTTCCAAACTTTCAACATGCAGCACTTTGGGCAAAAGCTCGGTGAGACGTTGGGCCGCGATATGGTCGAATCGCACTCCACAGTAAGTGATGTGTGTGAAGTTACCGCCGCCGCCATAGCGCATGATTTCGTAGCGATCGCTGACCTGCTCAACCGGTATATCGGACAGTGGCTCGACATCGGCGGTCGGACTGCTGCGGATGCGGTGCCCGGTCCCATGTGGCATAAGCGCAAGACTGCCTTGCTGGAGCAGGCGCGGCTCGTCTCCTTCGACCTCCAGCCAGCACTGACCGGCGGTAACGACCTCAACCATCATACATCCCTCGAGCGGGGGTAATTCGATCCCCCAGGGTGCCGTTAGCTCCGACCGGCAATAAAGGACGCCAGTAAGCCGCAGCAGGTGCAGGGTTTCGCAGAGCGGGTCCGATGAAGGCGGTAGCTTTGGATTAATACGCGGCATGGTCGGAGTTTTGTACTGGGTCATAGACAGTAAGTCCAAATTTATTAGACGAAAAGTCAAATATTATAGAACTATTGTGATTGTTAATCCATTAGGCGTACAGCATATTCCATATTCATGACGACCTATCGTTCGCATGAACACACCACAAACCAACATAGGAAATTGAAACCGTGAACAAGTCACCCATACTCATCGTCGGTAAAAACGGTAAGACAGGCGCCCGAGTAAACCATCGACTACAGGCCCTTGGATATGCCACCCGCCCTGTTTCCAGGTCAACAACCCCAGCATTTGATTGGGAGAATCCCGCGACATGGCAGTCGGCGATTAAGGGCACTAGCGCTGCGTATGTCAGCTATCAGCCGGATCTTGCGGTACCCAATGCAGAGTCGGATATTAGAGCGTTTATGCGAGTAGCCATTGAAGACGGTTTGCAACACGTTGTGCTCCTTTCCGGTCGTGGAGAGGAAGGTGCACAGCGCGCAGAGGAAATACTTAAGGCGAGTGGAATTGCATGGAACATTGTCAGGGCCAGCTGGTTTAGCCAAAACTTCAGTGAAAGCTTCATGTTGGACGGAATAATGGCCGGCGAGTTAGTGTTACCCGCTGGAGATACCGTTGAGCCCTTTGTTGACGTCGATGATATCGCTGACGTTGTGGTTGCGGCCTTAACCGAACCTGGTCATCGAAATAGACTGCTTGAAGTCACTGGTCCACGCGCTCTGACCTTTGCGCAATGCATCGAAGAGATTTCTGGTGCTCTTGGCCGGTCCATCAAATATACGAGCATCCCGGTAGATCATTATATCCACGCTTTACGTAATGAAGGCGTACCGGAAGACCTACAATGGTTGCTGCGCGAGCTGTTCACCGTTGTATTTGACGGCAGGAACTCTAATGTGATGTCAGGGGTAGAAGAAGCTCTCGGACGACCGCCTACAGATTTCACAACCTATGTACAGAAGACAATAGAATCTGGCGTTTGGTCTGCCGTTACGCAGAAGGCATACGCGTAATGTCATCATCTTTAGTTACTGTTCTTTTATGGACCGCTGTGCTAAGCAGCGGTCTTATGGCCGGCATTTACTTCGCCTTTTCTGTATTTATCATGCAGGCATTCGGCAAAATCGACACGGCACAATCTATCGCCGCAATGAACGCTATCAATAAAACGATACTTCGTTCATTGTTTATGCCACTTTTCTTTGGCTCGTCGATGGTTTCAGTGCTTCTTATTATTATTGCTCTTGCTCAGTGGGGCGAAGCGGGCGCTGAAATGACTCTGATGGCGGGAGCCGTCTACTTCGTCGGCATGTTTGTCTGCACTGTTTTATTTAACGTACCCCTTAACAATTCACTTGCGAAACTAGACCCAAATAGTACCGAGGCCTACCATACATGGTCCCACTATCTGAAAACCTGGACAAACTGGAATCATCTGCGAACTGTTAGTTCGCTTGTTGCTTGCATACTTTGTATTTGGCTTTTATCTAATCACTAAATACGATCGCCATACTGATGCGTATCAATTTTCCTTTTATGATGAGCGTCCGCTACGGGGTCGTAACCGAGCAATGGTTTTGCTCCGGTTTAATAGACAGTTTCGTAAAGACCGTTTAACTGCTTCTCGACGACGCCATCAAGACCATGGTGGCACGGCGTTGCGTGGGTATCCTGGCCTCGGTGACCGATCAACCCCGTCGGAGCCGGTATCACTTGGGATCGTAAACCGCTGTTGGGAGCGCGAAGACCCCGTGGAAGCGGGTGAGATTCACCCGCGGCTTGGGCACCAGGGCGGCCCGGATACATCAGGCCATTTTTTCAGCTATGTGCCGCGCACCACCGGGGGGAGTGGCGTTACCAGATCGTCATCCGCGCGCCTTCGAAGAGATCGCTGGGCGCAACGGCGACGAAGCCGCCTGAGCGACGCTTCATCGCTCGCGGATCGCCCGGCGACCGAGCAGGTCGAATCCCACCC
>CAXMMZ010000174.1:0-3542 GCA_964194565.1 Arenicellales bacterium | reverse complement strand
AACCGAGCAACATGGCAACTCATGCATTTTTGGTTCGCCATCTGCGTTAAGTCGAAATCTGCTCCTTGGTGTTCACGATGACACGACATACACGCCATTTCCCCGGATAGATGCGACTGCCCAAACATGGCCGCGCCGACTTTCACTGAGAGTGCGCCGCCCGACTCACTGGGCTGTTGCGCCGATTCGGTAATGAGGAGTGCCGCTTCGGGTGAAATGCTGTGTGGCCGCATAGCGTTATCGCCCAACTGGTGACAAGTAACACATCGCTTGCTGTCTTTGGCGGCGGTCGAGGGCCCCAGCGCGGCATGAAGCCATCCGCGCACACCCTTTTCGAATGCGCTATGACAGGTGCTGCAGTCCCCTATCTCAGTGTGTTGGTTGGTGAGATCTCCGGGATTCGCGACCCATACCCCACCTGCGAGTGATAAACCGAGCAATAAAATACCCACCGTGACGCTTGCGGCCCATCGTACTGCCACACCTCGACTCGCACGTACGCTGCGTACCGGCTGGCATTTGGGAATGGGTCGACAACAACTACCGTCGGGACTGGGTCCCGACTCACAAGAGCCGCCGGCGAATTGGGAACGGGCACACATCCATCGGTCGCCCTCTTTGCGGGGACTGCATTCGGAGCTTCCGGGACAGCGGCCGCGCCGATCCGGGCCGACCTGGCATGGATGGCCGCGCCCGGCGTTCCCACACACCCAGCGCTGGGTCGGCCGCAGGTAGGGGCTTTGGCGAAAGCTGAACTTTTGCAGTAGCCCGTACATCCTAAAATGCACCGAAGGCGTACACCAATACGACGTGCAACACGGCAACAATAATCATGCTGTAAGTAAGCGGAACGTGTACGAACAACCAACCCTTTAGAGTCGCCTGTAAAGCATGATGAAAGTCAAGTTCGTCCTTTTGTTCCACCAATGCCAATAGCCGTTCTGCGTACTCACGCTCCTTATCATTTAGGTAACGGTATTGCGACTGCATATCATTCGTAAGCCCGAACAGGGGGCGACCGACGTGCAGCACATGCTTCAAGTAATTTTGTGGTCCCTCAAAAAACGTCTGCAGCCGCGAAGCGTAGTAGTCAGCCAACGTCGATGAGCCGGTGTCGGCAGCGGCCCGTAGTACTGCTGCTTCGGCTTGCTGGCGCAAGTCGGCGCGAAACATTGGAATGCGTTCGAATATGACCTCCTCGCCGCGCCGAGTCAGATCCTTCGGCAAGCGCCGCGACAAGTAGATGCCGACCACCCCACTTACGACCACTCCGGCAAAAAGCAGCGCCAATGCCCAATCCAATCCACCATTCGGCAACGACCACCCGAGGTGCTCGAAAAATAGCACCGCTGACAACAATCCAACATAGAGATGAAGTTGTAACCAATTTGCATTACTACCAATTGGCAGAACACTTAGTTTCTTGCGTACGTTGTAAAGCGTTAGAAACGTAATGACCCCCACAAGTAACCAACCCGACAACCACTGCGGATGATGTAGCATACTGGCATAACTGCGGAGCCATAGCGCGACTACGAGGGCGACGAGCAAAGTTATCGCAATGTTTCGGCGGCGACGCCCTGTAAACGTCATCAGCGATTCAACCAGTCAGACAACTTCTCAAGATCATTCATATCCATGCGCACCAGGGCATCATGCGGACACGCCCGCTGACAGGCCGGTCCGCCCGCTTGATCAATGCAGAGATCGCATTTGGTGGCCTTGACAATGGCACGATTCGTGTCTTCGTCTAAAATGTAGGATCCACTGTTGTCACGCACTTCAACCATTCGGATGTTGTCATAGGGGCACGAATTAGCGCAGGTAGCACAGCCGATACACGTGTCATCATTTATGACCACCTGTCCGCTAGAGGCGCGGTGAATTGCGCCAGTCGGACAGCCGATCATGCATACCGGGTCGACGCAGTGCATACAGGCGTTGGCCACCATGTATTTACCGGAGCGGCGTCCGTGGCGATTGAAGCGTGGATTGTTGTTATGCCCCTTCGCGCACGCTGTTACACACTCGTCACAGCGCACACATCGGTCAAGATCGATCATCATAGTCGCGGTACCGTTGACGTACCGATCATCGACTAGGAATTCGAGGGCATCCGTATCGATTCGCTTCCGATGGGGCGCGGTATCGACCCCAAAATATTGAAACCGCCTCTCGTCCCACTCAGCAAGGACATCGTCCGGAACATTCGGCAGAACCAACTCTTCAACGCTGGATGTCGGAACACGTAAAACATTCAGATACCCGACCGCCCTTAGACTCGTCAACAATGTCGTTTGCTCGTTATTACGAAAGTTATTTGCGATTTCGGTAAGTCCGAATACGTCGCCACTGCGCAAATAGTAGAGGGTCTGGTGACCGAAATTGATCTTGCGGCTGACCCGCCCAAAACCCGCGCGTATTAACAGCAGACCATCGGAGTAGTCCCCCTCGGCTACCACCAACGGTTCGTTGGCGATTAGTTCACTATGTTCAGCGCCGCGGCGGCGTTTAAAGTCCGTGTGCCAGTCAAACTCTCCGTAGTTTTCGAACAGCGTTACATCCGCAATTTGTTGAATTACATCGTCGCTTAAACTCGCCAGTAAGGGCATTCCCTTCAAATGAATATTGAGGCTCCGCTCACGATAAAGCTTGTCCACGTGCGCCCGAAATTCGGGGATACGGTTTCGAAACTCATTCAGCGCCTGCCAGCGAATCTCTAATGCCTCCACCGGGCCCAAGGCGAACACAGTTGCGCTGCGCGGTATGCGGGCGAGCGCGGCAATCTCACCGAAAATTTCGCCGGCGACAAGCACACTTACTTCATGCTTATCTTTTATCGAGGACGCATTTTGCAAAACGACGCGGGTATCCGAACCGCTGCCGCGAATTTGGGTGCCGGTTAGGACGCCATATCGACTGGGGTCGCGAACCTCGGGATAGCTCGGATTGCGCCATAATTGCTTCAAAGCGGCCAAGGCGCCCCTGCGGTGGGGGCTTAGTTGACGTCCCAAAGCTTGGTCCGGAAGCCCGGGCGGGTGAATCACACCCACCGCGCCGGAGATGATAAGGAACGCTGAATTGCCGTAATCTCCGACGCGAACCGCGATATCGCCTTCGTCGTAGCGAATCAGGCGGGTGTCGTTTTGAACAATGCCTTGCAATGGCGCGGCACTGGAAAAACGTGCTGGGTCCATGTTAGAAAACAGACCCAGCGCCAGCACACGATCAACGTCGCCCAACGTCATGTCCGGGCCGAATGGTTGATCCCAGCGCTGGGGCCGATGAATGGCCACGGTCGTTGTTATGTCGGCGCTCCTACAATCGTTGCCGTGTCAGCGAAACTTACTCGAATACTTTGCCTTTATATTTGTCGGCGGTGGGCAGCACCGAATCAATGGCCGCGAACTCACTGCCGTCGTAGTTGGACGCCAGTGCCCTGGTCGCTGTAGCGACTTTATCGGCTACCGCATTGAGTTGGTCTGCGTTGTTGAGTTTCAATTTAGCACTGGCTCCGGCCGCGGCGATTTCTTTGATTTCCG
>CAXMMZ010000173.1:0-15621 GCA_964194565.1 Arenicellales bacterium | reverse complement strand
GCGTAGGCCGGATAGAGCAAAGCGAAATCCGGCATTGTGGATTTGATGTGACTGGTACATTTTTCTGTTGGTTTTCGGCTTTGCCTCTGACCGGCCTACGTTGACGAACGCCACACGGCGATACCGAGCCTGCATAGTAGTTGAATAACTCTTCGCGTAAATTTTAATTATGTCAATCAACTCATCAAACACCGCTCCAAAACCCTCGTGGCGTACGCCCCTCGTGGTATTGATTGTCGGTTGTCTGATCGCGATGGTGGGGTTCGGGGTGCGTTCGGTATTGGGTCTGTTTCTCGAGCCGATGACGATTGCCAATGATTGGAGTCGCCAGACATTTGCGTTGGCAATGGCAATTCAAAATCTTGTATGGGGCATAGGGTTGCCGTTCGCCGGCGCACTAGCGGATCGGACCGGCCCGGCGCGTGTGATTATTGTCGGCGCGCTGATCTACGCAATCGGTGTTTGGGGCATGGCGCAGGCCGACGGGCCAGGCGCGTTATATTTGTTCGGTGGCATCCTAACCGGCGTTGGGGTCGCCTTTACGGCGTTTTCTCTCGTGCTCGCGACCATGGCTCGGGTGGTGGGCCCGGAGAAACGGTCGCTCGCGCTCGGATTGGGTACGGCGGCTGGATCGATGGGGCAGATCGTGTTCTCGCCGATGAGCCAAGGATTCATCTCGGCATTTGGTTGGAATACCGCGTTGCTATTGTTGGCGGCCAGCACCTTGGTTTTGATTCCGTTAGCAATGGTGTTGCCAAACGCCACGGTCGCCAAGTCTGAAGCACAGCATAAACAAAAGATCAGTGAAGCGATATGGGAGGCCGTCGGACACCGCGGCTACGCATTGTTGACCACAGGATTCTTTGTTTGCGGGTTTCACGTGGCGTTCATTACCGTGCACTTTCCGGCGTACGTTCGAGATCTCGGCTTGGCCGCCGAAGTAGGAGCCTACTCGATCGCGCTCATTGGGTTGTTCAATATCGTCGGATCGTTACTCGCCGGTGCAGCCGGCCAGCGTTGGAGCAAGAAGTGTGGGCTTAGCTTTATTTACTTCGCACGCTCAGTCGTGATCACCGGGTTGTTGTTGGCGCCGGTGAGCGAGGCGACAATATATATATTTGCGAGCATCATGGGCCTGCTGTGGTTATCTACGATTCCGCTAACGACTGGAATCGTTGCCCAGGTCTTCGGCATGCGCTACATGGCAACATTATTTGGTATCGTGTTTCTGAGTCACCAGATCGGTAGTTTTCTGGGCGTCTGGCTCGGCGGTTGGATATTCGATGCGACCGGTTCCTACAACCCGATGTGGTGGGCCGGCGCGGTGCTTGGATTATTGGCGGCCGCGCTACATTTACCCATCAATGAGCAGCCGTTGCCAAGATTACACGAATCGGCGTCGCAACAGGCCTGACGACCCACATCAATCGCCCATGTTTAAGCTAAACGCCTTCAACTTCTCGTAGAACGGCGCATGGTGCGCGAGGTAGTCTCGCAGCTGTGGTGCTTCAGCCGTGGCGGCATCGAAGCGGGATTGAATCGCTAACTCGTCTGCTTCAGCGTCCGCAACGATTCGAGTGCGGGTGCTTGCTGTTTCATGCCAGCCGGCGACTTGCTGCCACTCCTCTGGTACCGCTTCGGCCGACCACTCGAACGCGCGGGCGTCAAACGCGACGTCCAAGTGCCGCCATAACTTACCGATGGCGGTTCGCGCGTCGCGTTGAATATATTCCGCTTCGATTACCGCCGGTGTTGTGCCGGTAATCTCACGCACCCAATTAAGGTGGTGCCATTGCGACTCGAGACCAATTTCATTGAGTTCGAGGCCTGGGTCGAGTTTGTGGTAGGAAACGATGGATTTGCGTGGATCGCGAATCAGAAAGGTATGGGTAATGCGGTGTGCCATGTCATCACGGGTAAATATTTCTGGCGTCACATAATAGCTCATGTCTTTGAAGAACACTGGCGCATTTTGCGCCGCCTCATACAGGCGTGCGAGCACAGCGTCGAAACCGGTCGGTTGTAGTGGGTCGATATTGAAATGCGGCAGCGGCTTTTTGCCGAGATGCACATAGTAATAATAGATAAATGGCTCATGAAAACACGTGAAGTCACGGCGCTCACGCATGACCCTCTCAACCGCCGTCGACATCGAGCGGGGATGACACCACAACGCGACAATCGGGTGTAATGTCGACTCGGAAGTCATTCGATTGCGGAACCCGGGTGACGCAAGCGGAGATTGTCCGGATCATACGGTGGTTTCTCCAAAACCATCGCGGGGTATCGGCTACCGATAATCTCCACCGACAACGGCGCCGATTCGGGTAGTTCGGCGTCGACATAAGCCAATGCCAATTTCTTTCTGGTGCGGTGGCCGTAGGCACCGGAGGTAACGATGCCCATGGTTTTGCCGTCGGCCTGGACGGGGTGCAGATAAAACGGATCGGGACCGTCACCGCCAATATCCAGCAATACCATCCGCTTGCGTTGCGGTCGCGTCGCGTGAGTCAGCAAAGCGTCACGACCGGTAAACTTGCGATTGTCGAGCTTGACCAGCGTTGCGACGCCGGATTCGATGGGAGTGCGTTCGCTGCTGTAATCGAGTCCCCAGGCGCGGTAACCTTTTTCGAGGCGCATCGAGTTCATCGCCAACGCACCGAACAAGCCGATATGAAATGCCGAGCCGGCGTGCATAATGCGATCGAACAATTGTTGTTGGTCACGCAGCGAATGGTGCAACTCGTACCCGAATTCACCGACGTAGGAGATCCGCAACATCGTTGTGGCGACCCCGGCTACGGTGTGCGTGGCGGCACGCAACCACGGTAGCGTGGCATCGCTCAAATCGCCGTCACACAATGGCGCTAACACCCGGCGCGCGTCTGGGCCCATGACCGCGAGTACGCCGGTGTGTTGGCTAACACAGCTAACGGTCACGTCTGAATATTCGTGTGCGTGTTGTCGCAAAAGATCATCGTCGCGTCGTTCCGCAGCCGCAGCACAGGTGAGATAGTAACGATCCCCGGCTATGCGCGTCGCGGTAAATTCGGACAGCACGCCACCGCCCGGCGACAGCACGTGAATTAACCGGATCGAGCCCACCTTGTGTGGCGGTGTGTTGGCGCCCAGTGTTTCCATGAACCGGGACGCGTCTTTGCCTGTCACTTCGAATTTTGAAAATGCGGTCAAATCAGCAACGCCTGCACGGTGCTGCACGGCCTCACACTCGGCGCCTACCGCATCGAACCAGTCGTTACGCCGGAAGCTTAGCGGTGGCTCCGATCGCTGCATGGGGCTAGTGAACCAGTTTGGTCGTTCCCAACCGTAGGCAGAACCAAATACCGCGCCGTGCGTAGCCAGGGTCGCATGTATCGGCGTATGCAAACGATTGCGTCCCGCCGGGCGTTCTTCATACGGGTAGTGAATTGCAAATTGATTCGCAAACGATTCGACGGCTTTGGCAATTCGGAATTCTCGATCTGCGAAGCCACCGAAGCGTCGTGGGTCGAGCGCAAGCGGATCCATAGGTGCTTCGGTGTGTACGATCCACTCCGCTAAAAACTGGCCCGCGCCACCACCTTCCATGACCCCCATGCTTGAACCTGTCAGTAACCACGCATTATTCAGGCCGAACGCCGGACCGATCAGTGGACCGGCGTCGGGGGTGAACGTAATGGGGCCATTTACAACCGTCTTGATTCCCGCATCGGCTAGCACTGGGATCCGCGTCATGGCGGCAGCGACGATGATTTCGACCCGGTCGAGATCGGGAGGCAGCAGTTCCATGCCGAATTCCGGCGGTACGCGATCGATCGACCAGGGCACACCGTCGCGTTCGTAAGGTCCGATAATGAGTCCGTCGCGTTCCTGGCGCACGTACCAACTCTGTTCTGGGTCACGAATGATGGGAAGTTCACGATCCATCTCGGCCACGGCCGCAATCCGGTCGGTGACAAGATACTGATGCAGCATCGGCACGATCGGCAGTTCGAGTCCCATCATGCAGCCGATTTCGTAAGCCCACGTGCCGGCGGCATTCACAACATGCTCGGCATGAATGCTTCCGTGTTCGGTATGCACGAGCCACTCTCCCGATCCGGTACGTTCGATCGCGGTGACCGCGTTTCGGCGAACGATCTCCGCACCGGCCGCGCGGGCACCCGACGCCATCGCCTGGGTGGCTTGGCTCGGGTCGACGTGACCGTCGTTGGGCTCATGGATCGCGCCGATAATTCCGTCGGTGGTTGTCAGCGGATAAATCGCCACTAACTCGTCCGGGGTGAGAATACCAAAGTCAAATCCCGCGAAGCGACCGATGCCTTGCACATGGCGGAATTCATCCATGCGGTCTGCATTGCGGGTGATACGCAGCGCACCCGTGGAATGAAAATCAACGGCGTTACCGGTGTCGCGCTCCAATTCGGAGCTATACAGCCGAACCGAATGCGCCCGCATGTGCATTACCGTCACATTGTGCGCAAAATGTGTGCACAAACCCGCTGCGTGCCAAGTCGACCCGGCCGTCAACTCGTTCTTCTCTACCAACACGGTATCGGTCCAGCCGAGTTTGGCGAGATGGTAGAGCAACGAGCAACCCATCACACCGCCGCCGATAACCACTAGCCGTGCATGTGATCGCATTATTTGAATTATCTCTGTGCTGGCTGAACTGGTGAACGCGGTCCGGCGTCAACTCCGCATACGCGTGCCAGTGGGATCGTACGGAATCTCCCGCAGTGCGGTCAATGCATGGCATTCGCCGGCGATGCCTACCTCATAGCGGCCCGCATACAACTCCTCGAGAGACTGTTCGAGTGGGCACTCTACATATCCGAAACACAGCGATAGGTTAGTGCGCGCGCCACGCGCGCCAGATGTCGTGAAACCAACGATGTCGTTATCGCGGTAGATCGGTTCATCGTGCAACAGCAATGGATGCCCAGTATCGACCGCAAATAACTGCAATCGTCGTGTAACGCCCGTACTACGGTGCGTGACTAAGGCGTCACGGCCGATGAAGCCACCGGGCTTGTCCCAGTGCACTGCAAACTCTATACCGGCCTCAAGCGGCGAATCGTCAGCACTTAATTCGTGGCCCCAGTGTTTGAAGCCTTTTTCTATACGACACGCATCGAGGCAAAAATGACCGGCGTGGCCGAGTTCGTAGTCGCGACCGGCATCACGGATCGCGTCGTAAACCTGCTGAGCGCCGTCACGCGATATATACAATTCATAACCGAGCTCGCCGACAAAGCTCATGCGCTGCGCGATAACGCGTACGGCGGCTATTTGTAGCGGGCGGGCGGTCGAAAACGGAAATGCCGCAGCCGAGAGGTCGTCAGTACAGAGCGATTGTAATAAGTGCCGGGACTCCGGTCCCATCAAGCCGAGTACCGCATAATCGTCGGTGATGTCACTCACTGTGACCCGGTCGTCTGCGGTAATTTGGCGGTCGATCCAAGCGCGATCTTTCCAACGTGTTGCCGCGCCGCTGATGATCCAAAACTCCCGGTCTGAGACGCACCGGACCGTAACCTCTGCCTCGATAGTGCCGCGGCGGTTGAGCAGTAGAGTGTAGACGATGCGCCCGGGTTGCCGGGCAACGTCGTTCGTGCACAGCCGTTGTAAAAAGCACTCGGCGTTAGCGCCGGTGATTTTGATTTTCGTGAACGGCGACAATTCGAACAGCGCTACATGGTTTTGTAGGTTGTGCGCCTCGCGTTGTGCGTATGGCCACCACGCCTGTTCGCCGTAGCTATAACGAGTCTCCTGTTCCTTGGTATTGTCGGCAAACCATAACGGCCGTTCCCAATCCGTCGGCGCACCAAATACGGCACCGGCGCGTGCGAACGCATCGTGCCAAACCGAGCGGCGCAAGTCCCGACCACTGTCCATTTGCTTGTAGGGCCAATGCATATTGAATTGATTAGCCACCGCTTCTTGCGTGCGTGCCGTCAAAAACTCGTCGTTATTCCAGAGTGGGTCGGCTCGGGCCAAATCCACCGGCCACAAATCTATCGGCGCTTCGCCTTCGACAATCCAATCTGCGAGTGCCTTTCCTACCCCGGCCGAAGACATAATGCCGATCGAATTGAATCCGGCCGCGACAAAATAATTCCGTAGACTCGGCGCCTCGCCCATGAGTTGCCGAGTGTCGGGAGTGAAACTTTCCGGCCCGTTCATGAAATGCTGAATACCGGTGTCTTGAAGTATCGGTAGGCGTTGTAATGCGGCTTCGAGAAACGGTTCAATTTGATTCCAGTCTTCGGGAAACATCAAATAGCTATGTTCCTTACCGTCGGCGGCGGGTTGCCATAACTTCGCGTTGGCTTCGAAACCCCCAATCACCAATTTACCGGCGTCTTCCTTGATATAGATCCGGCCATCGAGATCGCGCATAACCGGACACGGCTGTGGCAGCCTATCAATCGGTTCGGTGACGACATACATATGTTCAACCGCGTGCAACGGTACGTCTACATTGGCCAGCGCCCCTACTTGCCGCGCCCAGAGTCCGGCGCAGTTCACGATGTATTCGCAGCGGATTGTATTTCGGTCGGCGGTGCGCACCGCATGCACCGCGCCGTGGGCGCGGTCTATGGCGACGACCTGGGTATGCTCGCGAATTCTCACGCCTTTATTGCGTGCCCCCTTGGCAAATGCCAAACACGTATCAACGGGATTGGTCTGGCCGTCTTCATCGATCCATAAAGCACCGGCCAGGTCGCGGGTGTGCAACAGAGGCATCTTGGTCTCGGTTTCCTCGGCCGATAGGATACGAACGTCCAGACCGTTGAGTTTCCCCATCGCTGCGAGGCGTCTTAATTCGATCATTCGCTGCGGTGATTGTGCGAGCCACAATCCGCCGGTTTGCTTGTAACCCGTCGCCTGTCCCGTGAGCTGCTCCAATTTACCGAACAACTCGGTCGCGTAAATCGCGAGCTTTGTCAGGTTCATGTTGGCGCGCAACGGGCCGACTATTCCCGCGGCGTGCCACGACGTACCGCTGGTTAATACGTTGCGTTCGAGCAGTAACACATCGTCGCAGCCGAGTTCGGCGAGATGGTAGGCCACGCTAAGGCCGATAATTCCGCCTCCAATGATGACGACTTTGGCGTGGTTATCGCCGCTGGATTCAGGCATCAATAATAGTTGCGATCCGGCATGGATGCCTTGCGTTGTTCGATGTAGGCGATCAATGCCTCGTCGACGGCGGGGTCCAACGGCGGGGCTTCATAGTCGTTGAGTAATTGCTTCCAGCGTGCGTTCGCGCGTTGTGCCGCATCCGTCGCGCCAGCGGCAGACCACTGTTCGAAGGAATTATTGTCAGCGATCACCGGTGTAAAAAAGGCGCTCTCGAAATTCGCTTGGGTGTGGCGGCTGCTGAGAAAGTGCGCGCCGGGTCCGACCTCGCGTATCGCGTCCATGGCTTGCGCGTTATCGGACAAACTCATACCGTTGGCGAATGCTGCAATTTTGCCACACAGATCCGCATCTAAGATCGTTTTCTCATAGCCGCTCACGAGCCCGCCTTCGAGCCAACCACCCGCGTGGTTGATAAAATTAGCACCCGCCAGAAAACTCATGAGTAAGCCCCAAGTGCCTTCCTCCATAGCCTGCTGATCCGGCAGTTTTGAGGCGGTTAATGCGCCGACGGTGTGCAGCGGCACGCCGAGTCGGCGCGCTAGCTGACCCGCCGCCAATACCACATGCGCCCCCTCGGGATTGCCAAACGTGGGGGCGCCGGATTGCATAGACATCGTGCTGGCAAACGAACCCATTATGCCCGGAGCACCGGGGTTGATGAGTTGAACAAGAGACAACCCGGCTAATGCCTCTGCGAGTACCTGTGCCAGTGTGCCGGCCGCCGTACACGGGCTCATCGCGCCGGCCAGCGTCCATGGCGTCACTGCCACGACTTGGTTATGTCGCGCGTAGACTTTTAGCGCACCGGACATCGCGGAGTCCATGACCAACGGCGCGTTGGTGTTACTGACCGCGTACAAACAGCAATGCGTATCCATGAACTCGTCGCCGAACAGAATCCTCGCCATATTGATCGAGTCCTGGGCGCGCTCCTCTCCGATCAGTGCCCCGAATATCGCGCGATCGGAATAGCGCATATGCGCATACAACATATCGAGGTGCCGTTTGTTCGCGGGCAGGTCTACGGGTTCGCACACCACACCACCGGAGTGATGATAGTGTGGAATCATCTGGTGGATCTTGACGAGATTATGGAAGTCTTCGATCGTCGCATAACGTCGTCCTTCGTCGAGGTTATGGATAAACGGTGGCCCGAATACCGGGCACAATACGGTGTTGCGCCCGCCGATCACGACGTTATTTTCGGGATTGCGGGCGTGCTGCACGACTTCGCTGGGTGTCGTGGCAGTAATGAGTTCGCGGCACATACCGGGTTCGAAGCGAACGCGCTCACCCTGAACATCGGCGCCGGCTTGCTTGAATATGTTTAGTATTTCCGGGTCGCCGCGAAACTCCATACCGGTTTCTTGCAAAATCCGATCGGCATTGTTTTCAATGAGCTGCAGGCCGTCTTCATCTAGTAAATCATAGGTGCCGATTTTACGCTGAATATACGGCACCCGCGGGGCGGACTGCTGCTGGCGCTTGGCTTGGCGCGCGCGCCGACCGCCGCCGGGGCGGCCGCTTCGGTTGCTCGAGCGAGGATGGGATGCGGTCATCGTTATTGGTGGAGAATCGAGGACCTTCGAGATTGTTGTTGTCGGTCAGTTTAACATATGATTCGGGAGCTATGGAGACCTCCGGATCGAGCTGAATTCATGTCACTGGCAGTTTTCGAACATACTCGACAACACATCGATAAAATTCCAAGATGATCCACACCGATTGGTCCACCGACGCCATTGTTGCGCGACGTGATAAGTTTTATTCGGCGTCGCAACGCGCCTTCGTTCCTTACCAGACCCCACTAATTTTTAAGAAAGGGAAGGGCCAGTATCTCTGGGACGAAACCGGTAAGCGTTATCTCGACTTGCTGGGAATGAATGTCTGCATCAGTGTCGGTCATGGCCATCCCCAGGTGAATGCGGCGGTAACGGCTCAGATTGAGCAGTTACCGCATTGTACGACGATGTTTTATCACCCCGTGCCGGCGCATTTTGCCGAAGAGTTGGTGGCAACCATGCCGGCGGGTCACGACTGGGTCGTGCATTTCATGAACAGTGGTGCCGAGGCGGCTGATCTGGCGTTGCTCATGGCGCGAAGCTATACCGGCAACATCGATTTTTTAGCGTTGCGCGGTGGTTACCACGGCGCTACATTTGGTGCGCAATCGCTGACCGGTATCAGCGGATTTCGGCATAATGTCCCGCTGTTGGGCGGTATACACCATGTCGCCAATCCCGATGTCTATCGTGGGGTATATGGGGATGCATTGCCGCCCTATTTGGATGAGATAGAGCGTACGGTTAATTACGCGACGTCGGGAAAGCTCGCCGGGATCATTGTCGAGCCAATTCAGGGGTACGGCGGTATCGTGCCAATGCTGCCTGGCTACATCGCCGGTGCGTTTGAACGGGTGCGCGCTGCGGGTGGTGTGTGCGTTATAGACGAAGTGCAATCCGGTTTTGGACGCACCGGGTCGGATTTCTGGGCGTTTCAAGGCCACGGCGTAGTGCCGGACATCGTGATCATGGCGAAGGGGATTGGCAATGGAATCCCGTTGGCGGCGGTGGTGGCCAAACGTGAGGTCGCTGAAGCATTGGCCGAGAAGTTTTATTTCAACACCTACGGCGCGAATCCCACAGCTTGCGCCGCCGGTCGCGCGGTATTACAGGTCATCGCCGAAGAAGGATTGCAGGAAAATGCACGGGTGGTCGGCGCGCGTATGTTGGAAGTGTTACAAAAACTGCATCAAACTTACGATGTAATCGGAGATGTGCGTGGCCGCGGGCTTATGCTGGCCATTGAGTTGGTCAAAGATCGCGACACGAAACAACCTGCTACGGAGGAAACCGCACGCGTGTTCGAGTTGTCGCGCGAAGAAGGTCTTGTGCTCAGTAAGTCGGGACCTTATCGCAGTGTACTGCGCATGGTTCCACCGCTGTGTATTAGCCTCGACGATGTGGAATATTTCGCCACCGGTCTCGACCGGTGTTTCGCGCGCCTCGGATAATGACCGGACAACGGCCGGCCGCCGGTTATTCGTATACCGCTACAGGGTCGCCGAGCGAGGCGTGATCCGGCGACACGCCAATACCCGGAACCTCAGGAGCGGCGGTGTGGCCTTGATGATTGCGCGCGCCCGCCCCGGGCGCCATGTCGTGGCTTAGCAGTTCGTGGCACAGCCATGTGCCGAGCATGCGCTCGGCCGGAATCGACTGGGCAAGGTGTGCGGCCGCGGTGTCGGCCAATACCGTGCCACCGGTTTCCATTACCAGCATGGCCAGACCGGTTTCTACACAAAAATCGCGAATGCGCTTGGCTTTAGATAAACCTCCGACCCGATTGATTTTTATGTTCACGATTTCGGCGATGGACTCTCGGTGTATCCGCAGCAGATCAGAGTAGCCGTGCAATCCTTCGTCGATACAAATCGGATGGATGGTCTGGTTGCGAACCTGCTTGCATTCGTCCAATGATTCGCACGGTTGCTCGAACCACACCGGTAACTCACGAACCGCATTCATCACGGGGATGGCCTCGCTCGGCAACCATGCACGGTTGGTATCGAAGAAGATCGTTTCACCGTCGGCGCGGTGGGCGTGTAGATATCTGATGCGCTCGATATCGAGGGCAACATCGGCGCCCACCTTAGCGGAATGGACGCAGTATCCGGCGGCACGATAATCCTTGATTATCTCTAGCATTTGCTGCGGTGTTGCGGTGGATACGCTGCTGGCAATCGGCACTGGCCCACTGGCGCGCCCGCCCAACAAGTCCACTACCGGCAGCCCCGAGACCTGGCCAAGAATATCCCAGCACGCGATGTCGATGGCCGACTTGCCGTACGGGTGGCCAGGCAGGGCGACATCCATAATCCGGTTGATATTGTCCAGCTGCAGTGGATTATGGCCGATCAGTTGCGGTGCCAGTAAGGCCAGCACGGCCCGAATGCCTTTGCCGAACGCGGGTAGATAGGTGTCGCCCCAGGGACATCCCTCGCCCCAACCGGTCACGCCAGTATTGGTCTCGATGCACACGATGGTGGAATCTAAGGATTCAAACTTTAAGCGCCCACCTGACAACCAATACGGTTTTGTCAGGGGCAGATTCAGTTGGTAAACGCGAATCTCGGTAATAACCATCTTCTAGTACTCCTTCAACTCGATATTGCCGTATTCAGCGAGTCAGGAAGCGTTTGGCCGCTAGGCGCGCCTCGCCGGTAATGACTAGTCCTTGCCAAGAGGTGCAACACCGCGGACGAGCGCTTCCCGGCTCGCCCGAAGGGAGCAATCCAGATGATCCGATACCGTGTTGCAGTCCTTGAAAAGGGCTGGCCATTCTCTGCGGACTGCGTCTTGTCTTGGATCATCTGGATATCTCTGAACACGGCAATATCAAGTTGAAGGAGTACAAGTTACCCGTGCAATAACGCTTCTTCAAACGGATACTTGCATAGCACTTCGCACCCATCAGCCCTGATGTGTACCATTTCTTCCAGTTTGACGCCTACCGTTCCGTGGATGGAGCCGACGTAGCTCTCGATGCTCATCACCGTATCGGCTTCTATCACGCCGTCGTAGCCGGATCGACCCCAGTCGGCGTGGTAATAAATCTTCGGATACTCGTCGCTCATTCCGACTCCGTGGGCGACACAGGGGTAGCGCCGCGGGACAAATTCGTCGTCTTGCCGATAGGCGCGTTCGCTGAACTCTTTGAAAGTCATGCCGGGCCGCAGCAGATCGATGTTGTGTTGGATCTCCGCATAGGCACGTCGGTAGACGAGTTTTTGTTCGGAGCTCGGTTTCTCCGTTCCGCAAAAGAACGTTCGTGAGATGTCTGCACAGTAGCCATTTGGTCCGACCATATCGGTGTCGAAAGCGACCAGATCTCCGGCTTCGATGACCTTTGCACTGGCTTCCTGGAGCCATGGATTGGTGCGCGTACCGGACGCCAACATCCGACCGTCGATCCAATCGCCGTCATACGCGATATTGGTGTGATGCAAGACCGACCACAGTTCGTTTTCGGTAACGCCCGGCGCTAACAAATCCCGCATGCGCTGCATGCCGAGTTCGGCAACCTCCACCGAGTAACGCATGCACGCGATCTCGTCGGCGGACTTAATGTATCGTGCCGACTCCATCAATCCGTCGGCATCTACCACTTCGATGCCAGTATCCGCTATGGCATGGATTGCGCTCGGACTCAGGCGCTCGCACGCAACGCGCCGATTGTCGGCCGCTATTTCCCGCAAGAAGTCCTGGACTTCACGCGCGAATTTGCGCGCCTCAATATCGAGCTTCAATCCCGCATCGAAGGTGTTCAATCCACGCGCCGGACGCACCTCGTCCACGGTGTCGGGTTTGGCATTGGTGCCGTATAGGACGATCGGTCCTTCCACGGGGAGAAACAAATAGTAGGACGGTATGTGCGACTGAAACAATGCGTAGCCACGCCAATCCGCAGCATAACGCAAGCTGACGGGATTAACTAAGACACACAACGCAACGTCCTGGGCTTGCATGGCTCCGCGTATACGTTCCAGGCGGTACGCATGCAGTCGCGGAATATCCACATCGGGCGCGACCGGCAGAGCCCGATGGTAGGGAGCGAACGCGCGACACAGGTTAGACATGGGCTAGCGTAGTTGGGTCAAAAAGTCGCGCACGCCGCATCCAACGCCTCGACGGTTTGGGAAAGATCCTGGTCGGTGTGGGCGGCGGAGAAAAATCGCCGAACATTGGGCAACACATAGATGTTGCGTCTCAGCAATTCCAGATCGAGTCGTTTTGAGGAATCGGGGTCGGCGGCGAGCACTTCCATCTGGTTGGCGGGCTCATTGTCGGTAAACAAGAACTGCCAAAACGAGGATTGTCCCGCCACCTTGGCCGGAATGCGATGACGATCCAGCACCGTCTGCAACGCGGCGCGCGATCGATCGCATTGAGCGTTGAAGTGCGAGTAGAAATCCGGTTCCATCAGTACCTTTAGCGTTGCCATGCCAGCCACGGCCGCGACCGGGTTGCCGTGCAACGTGCCGTTGATGTAGGCGTAGCCGGCGCTGCCTTTACGGTTGGGATTAGCGCTGTCGAGAATATCGGCGCGTCCTCCAATACAGGACAATGGTCCGCCACCGCCGACAATTTTTCCATAGGCCGCGAGGTCCGGCATCACGCCGAAGTGCTCCTGGGCGCCGCCCAACGCGAGCCGGAAGCCGGTTACCACTTCATCGAAGATTAATAGCACGCCGTAGCGATCGGCCGCACGCCGCAAACCGTCGAGGAATCCGGGTTTCGGAAACATAATCCGCTGCACCGGCTCCACGATGATTGCTGCCATTTCTTTATGGTGTTCGGCAATAATACTTTCGGCGACCTCTATGTCGTTATACGGTGCAACCAACATCGTGTCGCTGAGTGCGGCTGGGACGCCGCCGGAGTCGGGGCTGGCATTCGGGTAGTTCGCAGGATGGGTCGGAAATTGACTGAACGACGCATAATCGTGATTGCCGTGATAGGCTCCTTCGAATTTCAATACTTTGTCGCGATCGGTAAACGCGCGAGCGATACGCAGTGCGTACGCGGTGGCCTCGGATCCGGTGCTCGCGTACACAACACGTTCTGCGCAGGGGATGGTGTCCACCAATACCTCGGCCAACGCCACCGCGGCGCTGTTCAACGTCCCAAAATAGTGCATGCCCCGTGCTACTTGTTGTTGCACGGCCGCTACCACGTCCGGGTGATCGTGGCCGATAATGGTGGCACCGGCGCCGCACACATAATCGATAAACTCGCGGCCGTCGGTGGCGCATAACCGTCCACCGTGTGCCCGCTCGATGACAAAGCGCACATCGTTCGGCAGCGAATATCCACCGAGCCCGGCGCCTGGTAACGTCGCCTCGGCGGATGCGTAGTAGTCAATCTGAGGTGCGGGGTCTTCGGATCGGTCGTTGGGCATAGCGTGTTCTCGGGGTTTCAATTTAGGAGCGAGGTCGTTGATTATCGGGGTCATACACAGCTTCGGCCAGTACTTGCGCCGGACGGCGCTCGCCCAAAACCATCACTTCGAGTTCGGCGTTCGGCTGGGCATACTCCGGCTTGATGTAAGCAAAAGCCAGCGACTGTTGAGTGCGATGACCGAAGCCACCAGACGATACGGCACCAATGCATTCGCCATTTGCGAACACCGCCTCGGAACCGTGACAATCGGCGTCCTGGCACTCGACACGCAGGTACGCACAAACCCAGGGTATCATGCCGTTTGAGCTCGCCATGGTGGGCTCCCTGCCTATAAATTCCGATTTTGCGGTTTTGGCGAAGCGCATCACATCGGCCTCGGGCAACGTGACTTCGCTGGTGAGTTCGCTCGCACCTTTGAACATTTTTTCCAGACGCATTGAATTCATCGCAAACGAGCCATAGTTATCAATGCCGTGCGGTTCGCCCACCGACCACAGTTTATCGTAGACCGTTGCCAACTGTGGCATCGGCATATGCAACTCCCAGCCCAACTCGCCTGAATACGATAGCCGCAGGACCCGGGTCGGCACGCCCGCGACCTCGATGGATTGCGCACGGAGCCAGGGGAATGCCGTATTGTCGAGCGGTGTTGCGGTGGTCTCGGACAAAATGTCCCGTGCCCGCGGGCCCTGTAAGGCGAGTACCCCGAACTGCGCGGAGACATTATCGATGCATACGCTCTCACCATCACGGCGATGCCGCTTCAACCAGTCGAAAACGCGAAGCTCATGAAATGCTGCGAAAACAAAATAGAAGCGTTGCTTATCAATACGCACTACCGTTGTTTCCGATTCGATCGTGCCGCATTCGTTAAGCATATGTGCGAGCACGATGCGTCCGGGTTTGCTCGGTGCTCCGTTGGCAATCACGCGGTTCACGAAATTCTCGGCATCGGTGCCGTGGACATCGATTTTCGCAAACGACGATAAGTCCATGAGTCCTGCACGGTGCTGCACCGCATCGACTTCAGCGGCGACTGCGTGGTGCCATGCGGTACGGCGGAACGAGTAGTCATCCTGCTGCAGAATATCGCCGCGCGCAAACCAACGAGCGCGCTCCCACCCAAAAATTTCTTCGAACACCGCGCCGGATTGTTTCAGGTGCTGATAGATCGGGCTCGTTTTCACCGGACGTCCGTCGGTGCGGTTTAATCCGGGAAACGGAATCTCATGACGCAGCAAGTAATCTTCCTTGGCTTTCGAGAGCGCATAATCGGTATCGGCAAACGCGCCGTAGCGGCGTGGGTCGAATTCACGCATATTGATGTCGGCCGCACCGTGCACGATCCACTGCGCGAGGTATTTGCCGGCGCCCGGTCCCCACGCGATGCCGATCTGGGAACCGCAACAACACCAGAAGTTCGGCAGTCCGGGTGCTGGCCCCAACAACATGTTGCCATCCGGTGGATGGGTGATGGCTCCGTGGACTTCGCGTTTGATACCGAGTTCGG
>CAXMMZ010000172.1:0-5643 GCA_964194565.1 Arenicellales bacterium | reverse complement strand
AATTGGACACCACATAAAGCGTTTTCCGATGAGTGGTCGGTCTGGGGTTGATGGGCCGTCCGGTTGCATCTGGGGGTCTGCGCGGTCCGATCAGCGCGCTGATGCTGCGCGGTCCGGTCCGAGCCCGCTCCGACCACATTCCAATACGCTCCTGATCCGCACCACCACCGACTGCACGACGCGCGACACGGAGTTCTTCACAGCCATCAGATAAGTCCACATTGAACCGTGCCTGATAGCGGGCAAGCGATGCACGATTTCGGGGAGTGAGGCGACATAACCGCCTCAAGGCAAAGCCGACCACAAATTGCACACTACGCTCCCGTGCCAAACGCAACCGACAAGGCTACGGACGGGACACCACGGACTGTCAAGACGACAGCCCTGTTATCATTACTAATAAGATTAGGTCGATATTCAGGCGATTCACGTTTGCTAGGACTGACGCGTTATTATATGTATGAGAGCGTTGTGCAAATTTCCGGCCAACAATCTGCCGTGGTGCCGCTCCGACCCGCTAGGATTGGATGGACGACGACCGGCGACAATGTTCTATCACGTTTACTGATGTCGGGTTCAGCCGCATGATCGATGGCGGAGACAAACTATGCGCGTTGGATTCACAATCAGCGGTTGGAGGAAATTTCCGCTCACCTAACTGGATGGATGGCCAGAAGCAGGCTCGTTCGAACAACGCCCGGGCGCCATTCCAAATCGACCTAATTTAAGGAAACACCATGACCTATAAGCACATCACACTTCCCGAATCAGGAGACAAAATCACCGTCGCCAACGGCAAACTTCAAGTCTCGGACAACCCCATCTTGGGATTTGTCGAAGGCGATGGAGTCGGCCCGGACATCACCAAAGCCTCTCTGCGCGTTTGGGACCACGCGGTCGAAAAAGCCTACGGCGGCAAACGCAAGGTGCATTGGGCCGAACTTTATATGGGCGAAAAAGCCGCGGCGGTCTACAACGGCGATTATTTTCCGGCCGAGACCCTGCAGGCGTATCGAGATCTAGTCGTCTCCATTAAGGGGCCGTTAACCACGCCCATAGGGGGCGGATTTCGTTCCCTCAACGTGTCGCTGCGCCAAGATTTGGATCTATACGCATGCGTACGTCCGGTGCGGTACTACGCGGGCGTGCCATCACCATTACGGCATCCCGAAGACGTCGATGTCGTGATCTTTAGAGAAAATACCGAAGATGTATATTCGGGCATCGAATTTGCAGCCGGTACGGCCGAAAACGAAAAGTTGGCTAAATTCCTTCGCGAGGAAATGGGATGCGAGTTCTTTGAGGGTGCCGGACTCGGCGTCAAGCCGGTCAGCGAATTCGGTTCGAAACGGCTCATTCGTAAAGCCATTCAATATGCCATCGACCACCAGCGCGAAAGCGTTACCTTGGTACATAAGGGCAACATCATGAAGTTTACCGAAGGTGCATTTCGGAACTGGGGCTATGAAGTAGCGGCGCAGGAGTTCGCGGAACATACGGTGAGCGAAAGCGAGTTGTGGGACAAGTACGACGGGGAGAAACCACAAGGTAAAGTAGTCATTAAGGATCGGATTACCGATATCATGTTTCAACTCATGCAGCTCAGGCCGTCGGAATTCGATGTGCTCGCAACTACAAATCTAAACGGCGACTATTTATCGGATGCCGCCGCGGCAGAGGTGGGTGGAGTGGGTATCGCACCCGGGGCTAATATCGCCGACCACTTAGCAGTTTTCGAGGCGACACACGGCACGGCCCCGAAATACGCCAATCAAGATAAAGTGAATCCATCGTCATTGCTGCTTTCGGGTGTAATGATGTTGGAATATATTGGCTGGGTCGAAGCGGCAAATTTAATCAACGGCGTGTTCCCACAGGTCATCGCAGATAAAACCGTGACCTATGATTTCGCTCGTCAGATGGATGATGCCACGACAGTATCGACGAGCGGTTTTGCGGATGCGCTGATCAAAAAGATTGACGCCGCCTAATATCGGCAGCCGGTTAGCAGGAATCGGGCTGTAAGCCAAATCTATGAATCCGGTTTCCGACATCTCCGAGACCATCCTCGAAGGATTCGACCGCCACTATCGACTATTTCGTGAGATCAGCGCCGCCGCACGTGGGCGTTTCGAAAATGCCGACGGGGCCGGGGCCGCCGATGCGAATCGGGAACGTATCTAGATGTACGATTTGCGGGTTTGGGAAGCGGTGTCCGCATTGAACGCCACGTTTCCCGAAGCCGAGCACGACGAAAGTTTGTGGCCCGCCATCAAGTTGTCCTATATCGGGATGCTTTACGAACACCTACGCCCGGAGCTCGCAGAAACGTTTTTTAATTCGGTCGCGCGCCGGGTGCTGCATGAGAAGATTCTTCGTCCATGGTCCACCTTCGTGAAATATATTGGCTAGCCCGGATATTTCGCGTACTGCAGCACTCGCGAGGTAACGACTAGTCAGGGCACAGCGCCTTTTGAACCACCGATACCAATAGTATTATGCAAATTCGCTCGGGTACTCGAGTAAATTCCGGGACAACGCCCTATCGACGTATCGACTTAATTATTCGATCAAATTCAGTAATTATTTATGCCACCATCGGCGCGCTTAAATAACACCAAGGCAAAACGACATTATTGATAACCACTGCCGTCGGACTACGGAACGGCTTCGGATTCTCATTCGTTCTACATGAACGGCTGCTGCTGGCTTCCCCCCATCTCGGCATAAGCTTGTTATCTTTTACTATAGGCGTAGAGATCGGCCAACCAGCCCTCGTACTGGCGGTATCTCTTATCTTATTAGCCGTTGTCCATTTGGCGTCGGTTTCCCATGGCGCCTGGATTCGAAAATACACGGCAATCGGGTGCCTGGCCACGGCGGCGTGGCGGAGCGGGGAGCACTTTATTCAACTTCTTCCAGAACTGATTTGATCGCTTCTGCTCCCATAATCGGGAAATGAGCAGGAGCGACAGCGTCACTTACTTCTTGGATAGGCCGGCCACATTCACATTCATACTCTGACTTTCAGATGATACGACTTGGGCCGCGTTAGGTAACCGTAACCCAAACTGGACAGCGTGCAACCCCGTCCGGAGTCCTTTACCCCGGTCCAGGCCAGTGCTGGATCCAGATAATCGCAGCGATTCATAAACCAGGTACCGGTCTCAACTCGATCACCGATGCTAATCGCGGCATCTTCGTCCGCGGTGAAAACCGCGGCGGTTAATCCAAAATCGCTGTCGTTCATGAGCGTTATGGCTGCGTCGTCGTTACTCACAGACATGATACCCACCACCGGGCCGAAACTTTCTTCGGTCATCACGCGCATCGAATGATCGACCTGGGTCAATACCTGGGGCGCCAAATACGGTGAGCCGGCCGCATCCATCGCAAACGCACCGGGATCGATATGGGCCCGCGCACCCGCCGCGACCGCGTCTTTAATCTGCTCACGTACGAATTCCGCAGCGGAGGTTTTTACCAACGGGCCGAGGTTGGTGTCGGGTTTATCCGGGCGATCGAGGTTATATTGTTTAACCAGGTCGATATAGCCCTCGACAAACCGGTCATAGATCGGGGCTTCGACATAAATACGCTCAATGCCACAACATGACTGTCCGCTATTAAAAAAAGCGCCGTCAACCGTGGTCTCAATGGCGTGCTCAAGATTGGCATCGGCTCGGACATAAGCCGGGTCCTTACCGCCTAGCTCCAATCCCATACCGATAAAACGCCCGGCCGCGCTCTGTTCAACATCGCGTCCGCCGGTAACCGAGCCGGTAAACGCAACGAAGTCGACCTGATCGGATTGGATAATTGAGCGAGTGCTGTCGTGGGTCGTGTGTAGATACTGAAACACACCTTTCGGTAATCCGGCGGCCGCAAAGGCCTCGGCATAACGTTCGGCGCACAACGGTGTTTGCACCGAGTGCTTTAATATCACGGCATTACCAGCGAGCAGCGCAGGAATAATCGCGTTGACCGAGGTTAGGTAAGGATAGTTCCATGGCGCCATCACAAACACGACGCCAACTGGCTCGTGACGAATGTATCGGTTGAACCCACTTTTGGCTTCAACAATCTCCGGCGCAAGCGCCATCTCGGCGACTTCGCTCATATAGCGTGCCCGCTCCTCGAAACCCGCCACCTCGCCCGGCGTAGAGGCAATCGGGCGGCCCATCTGCCAGGTCAGTTCCTCGGCGATCTCTGACTTCATCGCCACAAACGCATCCGTGGCAGCATTGCAAATCCGCACACGATCGGCGATCGGCTGATTGCTCCATGCCCGCTGCGCGGTCGCCGCCACCTCCACGGCGTCAGCGATTTCTTTTTCAGTCGCGTACCCTCGCTCAACGTATACCGACCCATCGACGGGGCTGATAGTTTGGAATCGACTCATCTGCTATTTACTCTCCACAACGGTGGCGCCATTCGGGATATTCTACGCGACTTACTCGCCACTCCCGCTCGCCCAGATTAAATCCAGTATTCCTTACGGCTTCTCGCCACGCCGTAACCGCGCCTCGATGTCATCGAGACACGGCATCAAATCCGCGATGCTGTCGACAACATAGTGGGCTCCGCGCTGATACATCGTGGGGTAAATGCGATCCCGGTGTTTTTGTTTGACTTCCTCCGGAAAAGCATTCCATTCGTCCAGCTGAACGCCCACTTCGTTTCCGGAAATGGCCAGGCCAATACCCCATGCCCCCGCGTTAAGCCCTTCCTCAATTCCGGTAAGGGTATCGTCGATTTTGACCACCGATTGTACCGGCGAGATATCGAGTTCGAGCATATTACGCAACACCATGTGCGGGAAAGGGCGACCGCGCTTCACGTCGCCGGCACCAAACGTAGCGTCCGGAACATAGCCCTGTTTTTCCGCATCCGCCTGGTTAATGGCAAGCATGCCGGGAAGATAACCGGAGGTGGAGCCAATCTTATAACCACGCTGACGGCATTGGGCGATCACCTCTACTGTGCCCGGGATCAGTTGGGAATATTCCGACAGGCACGCTTCCTGCATCGGCACAAAATCATCGAACATGCGGCCTACGTCATCCTGAGTCGGCTCGGTGCCGTGAGTGTCTATCCATCGCCGACGCACACTCGGAATTTCACAGATCAAGCCAATATGCACTTTTTTGTGCGCCCCCATCGGGACACGTGCCTCCTCGATGCTAATGGGCACACCGGCCTTCTCGAATACTTGACAGAAAACCACCGCTGGAGCCATGCAACCGAAGTCCATGGTGGTGCCGGCCCAGTCGAGGATGATGCAGCGAATTGGGCCACGGTAGGCACGGGTGTACGTGAACTCGCGTTCGTGAGTGAATTGCATAGTGATCGAACCTTAGGGGTTAGAGGTTAAAGTTTTCGGACGTAGTTAACGGCTTATGGAAACGGCGAAGCATAGCGATTTCGAAGCCGGTTACGCAATAGCGTTCGATTGGTGAGGACCACTCATAACAATCGACTCTGAGTTTCGACCAAGACGGCGGAGGCATAAGTTGTAGAAATTCAGACGACCGCATTTGAGATAGTCGTGGACCTCGCGGCGCACGTTGCGTATTCCGATTGAAAGTCCATCACCGGGGGCCGTCGCACCGATGCAGTACGGTACGAAAATAATGAATCGAC
>CAXMMZ010000171.1:0-9276 GCA_964194565.1 Arenicellales bacterium | reverse complement strand
ATTTGCAGGCCTTGAGCGAGAAACTTTTTACCATTCTGTATCTCCGGATCGTCGGTGTAACTGACCACCACGCCCGGGGCTTGAAATCCCTCGGCCGCCACGCTTTTGAAGCCCTTGCTTACCAGTAGCGCGCGCACTTTGTCACCGAGCTCCTGCTGTTGTGCTCGGACTTTGTCGAAGCCGCAGGTCTCGGTCTGCTTCATTACGTCGCGAAATGTGACGAGTCCGTCGGTGGGCATCGTGGCGTGGTAGGCATGCCCACCGTTCTCGTAGGCCTGCATGATTTGTAGCCACTTCAATAGATCGCATGCGAAGCTTGTGCTTTGTGTGGACTGGATTCGATCCTTTGCCGGCGCACTGAGCATCACCAGCCCCGCGCACGGCGAAGCGGTCCAGCCTTTTTGCGGCGCGCTGATCAATACGTCGACACCCGTGGTTCGCATATCCACCCAGATCGCGCCGGAGGCAATACAGTCCAGCACCATCATGCCGCCCACGGCATGAACCGCGTCCGCGGTTTTACGGACATAGTCTTCGGGCAACAGCATGCCCGAGGACGTCTCGACGTGCGGGGCGAACACGAGGTCCGGTTTTTCCGTTGCGATCGTCGCCACGACTTCGTCGATCGGCGCCGGCACCAACGCGGCCTGTTGACCCTGCTCGATCGGCCGTGCTTTTAGCACCGTCGACGCAGCAGGGATGTTGCCCATCTCGAAGATCTGTGTCCAACGGTAACTGAACCAGCCGTTGCGAATGACAAGGCATTTCTTATCCGTCGCAAATTGGCGTGCGACTGCTTCCATGGCGTAGGTACCGCCTCCTGGAACGACCGCCACGG
This sequence comes from Arenicellales bacterium, assembly GCA_964194565.1. Lineage (GTDB taxonomy): Bacteria > Pseudomonadota > Gammaproteobacteria > Arenicellales > JAOTWM01 > JAOTWM01. Next base: position 8,438 of record CAXMMZ010000171.1, on the reverse strand, counting down.
CCACGGCGCCGTAGACTTCCTTCAGGGTACTGGAGATATCGTTCATCACCCCCTGGAAGGATTTCGACATATGGTTAAGCGAGCGGTCGGTGAAGACCACCGAGTATTCGAGAAGGCCGTCGGGATCGACGTCGGGTAATAATCCGGGCACGGTGTTTCCTCTGTGGTTCGAGCTAGCGAGTGCAGGCATTCTGCCATCCACTAGCAGGAAATTGATACCCGCTGTCGCTGCTTTTGTTCGTGCCGGCGAGCAACCCGGGCCACCGGGGTGGCTTAACGCGGCGCCCGGAGGGATTAAATTAGAATTCCTCCGTTGCCGATTTGCCAGCCATTTTTGCAGCGGGCAACTCTTTAATATAGATATCCTGCTTCGTGTATGGAATCTCGATTTCCTCTTCCAGAAAGCGTTTATACACAGTGCAATTCAGGGAATCGACAACGCGCCCGCGCAGCACCGGCTGGTCAACCCAGCACAATAACTCGAAATCGAGGCTAGACGGCCCGAACGTGCGCAGGCGAACACGCGGTTCCGGCTCATTACACACCGAGTCCGCGTTGACTGCTATTTCCGTTAGTAGCTCACGTACGCGATCGATATCGCTGCCGTAGGCGACGCCGATCTGAATCCGCACTCGAAATTTTTCGTGCGGGCCACCCGATTCGTTAATGATTGTGGTGTTGCCCATGATCGAGTTGGGGACGGTGACTTCGACATCGTCGCGTGTCAACAATCGCGTACTGCGGATGCCAATGTGGGTAACTTCACCACGCTCACCGCTGTCGAGCACAACAAAATCACCAATTTGGTAAGGCGCATCGGCGAGAATAAATATCCCCGCAAATAAATTCGCCAGCGTATCCTTCGCCGCAAAGCCGATCACAATACCGATGATACCCGCGGATGCGAGCCATGCGGTCATATCAATGTGCCAAGCGGAAAAAATATAATAGATCGCGATACCGACAATCACGACTACGGTCAGATTTTCAAACACTGGCAGTGTCTGCGCATGTAGCATCTGGGTGTGGCCAGTGGTGCGTGACATTTTGCGCAACATAAGGCGAATCACCTTGAACGCACACACCGACCAAGTAACGACCGCGAAAGTCATTAGCAGCGAGAACAAAATCTGTTCCAGTCGCTCAGGCAATTTCAGTATTAGCCCGGCCACCGCGAACCCCACCAGTATCACTGACTGGAATATCGGTCGGTGCAGATGCAGGATGACTTGCTTGTCCAGTTCGGCACTGGTTTTTGAAACCAGTCTTTTCAGTGACGAAATGACGACCCGATCCAGTACCCAGGCGACGGCGTACGAAACACACACGACGACCAGTGCCTGAACGTACCGATAGTCACCAAAAAAACTTAGAAAAGGTTGAAAACCGGCTTGCAGTTGCTCCAACACATTCGTTCCTCGTCGCGTGAATCCAAAATGCTTGTGCGCCCGATAATAACCGACCACCTCCATTGCGTGTACTGGGCCCAGCTATAATTAGCCCGGCACCGAATAGATTATTCGCATCTATCCATTACACCACCCGTGTACAGACAAATTTGTGGATGTCTGAAATTGAGTCTATAAAGGTCCCACAGTGTTTGGAGACGAGTTAAATCGGTTGCCAATTGCGCATGGGCAGTGGAGGAACTGACGGCGCTATGTTCGTCAGAGAAATGGCTACCGACAGTACGACCCTCAATAGTTAAGCATTGGTTGCGTTGACGCCATAAATTTTCCCCATGCCGCATGATCACAACGGCGACGTCGGCGCCGCCATTCCCGACGTCGCACCCACGCGCCTGAGCGAAAGCATTATCCTGCTGAGGATTGCGCTGCCTCTGATCGCTGCCTTTTTGGCGGAGTTAGCCATGTTCGTGACCACCAAGATCGTGGTCGGCCGCAAGGGCTACCAGGAGTTGGCGGCGGTGGGCTTGGCGGGCGACCTGTCGTTCCAGGTGGTGGTGATCCTCATGGGTTTTTTGTCGATCGTCGGCGTGCTGGTCGCACAGGCCGAGGGCGCGGGTCGCAAGCAGGATGCGGGCCATGCCACGCGTCAGGGCTTCATAGTGGCTGCGATAATCGGTTTACCGGCTACGGTGCTGGTCTGGAACTTAAGCTCTGTCATGGTGCTGACCGGCCAGGACCCGACAGTGGTTGCGTTGGCCGAACCTTATCTCCACGCGCTGTCGGGCTTCATGCTGCCGGTGCTCTGGTTCGCCGTGTTGCGCGGCTTCGTCGCCGCTCTCGCGCGCACCGGCGCGGTCATGGTTATCACGGTGGGCGCGGTCGGCCTCAACTACCTGTTGACCTTAGGCTTGGTGGAGGGGGCGTTCGGCCTGCCAGAACTGGGTGTCGCCGGCGCCGGTTGGGCCACCCACATCGTGTCTTGGGTTATGGTGCTGGCGCTCGTCCTCTACGCCTACAAGACACCGGATCTGCGTGGTTATGGCCTGTTTCGTAGGCGCTTGCGATTCGACCCTTCGATCTGCGCCGAGATTGTCCGACTGGGGTTGCCCGTGGCCGGACTGGTGGCGTTGGAGGCGGGTCTGTTTATCGCCGTATCGATTCTATCCGGTGTGCTCGGCGTCGAATCGCTCGCCGCCTACGCAGTCATCATGGGATGGGTCGGCATTCCATTCGTCGTGGCGCTGGGATTAGCCGAAGCGACGATGGTGCGGGTCGCGCTCGGGCTCGGCCGCGGCAGTCCGGCTGCGGCGCGGCAGGCCGGTCTATTGGGTATGAGTATGGGTATTGGCATCCTGGCGCTGATGGTCGTGGTGCCGCTGGGCGTGCCCGACCTCATCACCCTTGTGTTTCTGGAGCCCGACGATCCCGGTTTCGAACGGATCTCAGCCTTGACCGCGCGGTTGTTGGTGATCGCGGCCATTTTCCAGGTTTTCGACGGTCTGCAAGCCATTGCTTCGCGTGCGCTGCGGGGCATGAAGGACACCGTGGCCCCTCTGCTGTTCGCCGGGATCGGGTACTGGGTGCTGGGTATCGGCGGCGGCTGCCTGCTGACTTTTCCACTGGGTCTCGGCGCCGAGGGGCTGTGGTGGGGCTTGGCGCTCGGCCTCATCGTTACCGGCAGCTTGCTGGCCTGGCGCTTCGTCATGCTCTCCGGGCGTCATCGGCGCGCGCCTTGAATCGGGTGATTTTGACTCTCAGACCCGCTCGCCCAGAATTAATCAGAGGTTTCTTAGATATTGGTGGAGGGGCGCCGAACTGTTTGGGGCATTCGCAATTTCTTTCTTAGCAAAATCGATCACCGCCACTTCGTGATCCGTCAGGATTTTTAGAGCATACAAATCCTCTTCGGGTGCCATCCGCTCCAACGCCGCGAATTCTTCAAGATAACTTGGATATCGATCGATAATGTATTTCATAAAATTCGACCAACTATAAGATCGATGTCGCTCTACATGACCTCTGACCTGAAGTTTGAGGATCGATTCATCCGTTGGGGTCAGGCCATATTTTTCAAGAAGAGGGCGCACCGATTCCGCCGCTCGGCGCTCGATCTTGGCCAACAAAATCAGCTTTTCACTCTCATCGAAGTGCTTGGCCAGCTCATAGAAATAAGCTTCTCCCATGACCTCATCTTCGTAATAGGACAGAAGCGTTTTTTGATACGTGTCCGTAGTTTCCATCTCTAGCCTTATCCACCCTCGAAGAACACCCGATCGTACTTGATTCGATTGTCCGGATTGACCACCGTGTCCAGCTCGCGTGCATAGCGGTGTCCGGAGAAGACGGCGCTGGCAATAATCGCCGGTGCCTCACAATCTCCGATTCGCGCCAGCGAACGCGAAGTGTCGCCAATCCCGGCATCGATGCGACGTTCGAGCGTGCGGTACAACGCATCATCGGGATTCCGCGCTGTTACCGTAACCACCGCCTCTGCCGCGATGCTTTGAACGTGCCCAGTATAGATACAGCAGATGAGCGCATTGCGGCCGTCATAGGCGGTTAGTCCATGTGCGGTAATGATGTGTACATCGAGCTCCAGAAGTCGTCGATGAATTCGCACCTGCTCGTATGTATACTCGCCCCAGGCGGAAACTGTATTCTCCGGCGTCACGAGCGTGACCGGAACGCCCTCGGCCCGGAGCCGTTCGGCGACTACGCTCCCCATATAGTAATGATCGTCGTCGAACACGACAGTCGCGCCCTCGGGCACGCGTCCCTTCATAATGTCGTCCGGAGTAAAAATCTGAGCCGGCGGACCGAATTCGGTGAGCGGCGTATCGTTGAACCGTCCTACACCGTCCGCGCGCCAACGCGCCCCCGTGGCGACGACGATGTGGTCGGCCCCCACGTCAAGAACGTCGTTCGCTTCCATCGTGCTATCTCGATACGTTTCGACATTCGCCATCGCCTGGATCTGCTGCACCCGGTAGTCCCTCACCCGAGCCCATTCGCTTAAGCCCGGTAGGGCCGCTTCACGAGTAATCCGGCCACCGAGTCTCCGCTCGGCCTCGGCCAGTAGGACCTGATATCCCCGCCGGCCGAGCGCACGCGCCGCTTCCAGGCCGGCCGGTCCCGCCCCGATAACCAGGACCGTCGAATCAGAGCCTTTCGGCGCAATCTTCTCTGGATGCCAGCCCCGACGCCATTCCTCGCTGATCGTGGGGTTCTGGGTGCAACGAATGGGCACGCTTTTGCTGTCACCGATGTAGCAGACGTTGCAGCCGATGCACTCGCAGATATCTTCCGGCCGTCCGTCCTCGATTTTCTTGGGCAAGAACGGATCTGCGATCGAAGGTCGCGCCGCGCCGATGAAATCCACGATGCCGCGCTTGACCTGAGAGACCATCGTGTCGGGAGAGGTAAAGCGACCGACCGTCACCACGGGTTTGGTGGTAATCGATTTCACGTAAGACATGTACGCTTCGAGCGCCCCTTCCTTGACGAAGCGGGAGACCCCCATCTCGTAAGAGTAGTCTTTTATATTAATATCCCAGAGATCCGGGTACTCGGCCAATAAAGCCAGCATCTCGCGCTGTTCGCCGATCACCGGATCCCCATCGGCGCCCCCGCCCGCGTCCGCCGCGAAACGCACCGCGACCGCGCACTTGTCCCCGACCGCGTCCTTGGTGTCCTCAATCAGCTCTCGCACCAGACGCACACGATTTTCCAAGCAGCCACCGTACTGGTCCGTGCGTGTATTGGTACGGGCGGAGAGGAAGTTCGAGAGCAGATAGCCATGGGTGGCATAGACATACACCACATCGAAACCGGCTTCTTTGGCGCGCAACGCAGCGTTTCTGTGCCAGCGCCGGAGTTCACGGATGTCGGATTTGTCCATCCTCCGTGTCTGATAGGGGGCTCCGATCGCATTCGGCCGGCTACTCACATCCACGGCAACTTCGTTCGTGAACAGGTTTGCCGTGCGGGCCCCACCGTACCAGAGCTCCACGCCGGCGAGGGCGCCGTGCGCGTGCACTTGCTCCGTCATCAAGGCGTGGGCTTTTACATCACCCCTATCCCACAACGACGCGTAGGGATGGGGCAGATCATCGGACGCCGGATGTATCGAGCAGTACTCAGTGCAGACGACTGCCCATCCACCTTCGGCCTTCATACCCCGAAGCGCGGCGACCATCCGTGGCCTAAGCCAACCCAGACCGGTGCAGTGCGGCACCTGATAGAAGCGGTTCTTCGCAGTCACCGGCCCGATCCGCACCGGTTCAAACAACACATCGTATTGGGGATCGCGACTACTCATCGGGCGCTCCGCAGTAACTTCGATCGCGCTAGCACCGGCTTAAGTCCGCCCGTTGTTCATTAATGAGCGCGAGCATCCGCGTGCGGCCGCATAATCCGTAGTGGCCGCCGTGAACAACATTTACCCCGCGCCCTTGTCTTCGAAGATCACGTAGAACTTCCGCATGATTCCCGGCATGCTCCACGTGCACCTCGTGCCTTTTGGAATAACAAAGGCGTCGCCCGCGGTGAACGTTTCGGTATGCCCATCTTCATCCGTGATGTCGACGCTGCCGCTCAAGATGTGGCAGAACTCGTCCACCGGATAGGCGTCGAACTCCGCCGTGTAGGCCGTGCATTCCCATACTCCCGTCTTGAGCTGGCCCGTCGCATCAGTGAAGTAGTTGTAGCCGGTCTCGACCGGAGACCCTGCGGTGACGTTCTCTGTCTCGCAGTGCCCCCAGAACTCGAGGCCTGTTCCTTCCGGGCCGTTGCTGTTCAGGCGGACGATCGTTTTCTCAGCCATGCGTAGTCCTCAGTTGAAGCCATATCCCGCTATAAATGTGCGCTGTTGTCACGGTGCAAGAGCGTGCGCGATACCAAGGCGTTCGGCGCGATCCACGCCGACCCGGCCCCTCACCGAGGGAACTCGAGGACAGCGGGTTCATGTTCACGCCTCGAGCAAAATACGCTCGCGCCGGAACGGCATGTCCGGATCGACCGATACCTCGTCCATCTCGCGAGCGACTCGGTGCCCGTCATGGACTGCGGCCGCAATCGTGGATGGATTGCAGCAGTCGCCGATGCTAACGACCGATGTAATCCCCGACTCGGCGAGCTTGTTTGAATCTTCCGTCAGTGCGCGGTGGACCCCCGCGTTGGGCCGGCGCGACGTGACCATTACCAGGGTTGTCGCAGGCACCGACTTTGGATGGTCCGTGTAGATGCAGCCGATCTCAATCTCCGAAGGGCCGACCTTTGTCACATTGTGGGCCGTGATGACCTCGATACCCAGCTCGAGAACCCGGGCCTGGATGCGGTGCTGCTCGAGCGTGTGCTTTGTCCACGGCGAGACTTCCGGTGCCGTAGTCACCAGCGTGACGGCATGCCCATCGTGCCTCAGCTTCTCGGCGATGACCGCACCCAGGTAAAAATTGTCGTCGTCGAATATGACGATGGGGTCGACCATGCCCTCACCAGAAAATACGCTCTCCACCGCGACGACGTGGCCCTGATCCGAGCCCGGAATTGGTTGCCAGTTGGTTCGGCCCACGCCATCAGATCGCCACTGGGCTCCAGTAGCGAGAATGACGCGGCGAAAACCGAACGCGAGGATGTCTTCGGGCGTCAACTCACTATCGAGAAAAATCTCGACATTGGCCATCTCCCGGATGCGCCCGACGCGCCAATCGCGCACACGCGCCCAGGCGCCGAGACCGGGCATTCGGCTTTCCTGGGAAACGCGGCCGCCGAGTTCCGTTCTGGCTTCGGCGAGCGTAACCGCGTAACCACGCTGACCGAGTGCGCGGGCGGCTTCCAGCCCCGCCGGGCCGGCCCCCACAACCAGCACCGTGTCCTCGGAGCCCTTTGGCGGAATGCGCTCGGGGTGCCAGTTCCTGCGCCATTCCTCGCCGATGCTCGGATTCTGTGTACAGCGCATCGGCGTAAAAGTGAGTTGGCCCGAAACACAGATGTTGCAGCCAATGCATTCGCGAATCTCGTCGATCCGGCCTTCCTCGATCTTGTTTGGCAGGAACGGATCGGCGATCGATGGACGGGCCGCGCCGATCATGTCCAATATGCCTCGCTCGATTTGGCTGACCATGGCGTCGGGTGAGGTGAACCGGCCCACCCCGACGACGGGCTTGGTCGTAACCTTTTTTACGAATGCGACATAGGGCTCCTGGTGGCCCTCCTCGCCGAAACGCGAGGTGATGGAGTCGTTCTCCCAATCACTAACATTGACATCCCACAGATCCGGCAACTCGGCAAGCATCTCGACAACCTCTCGACCCTCACCGGCGCTGGTGATACCGTCCGGGCCGATCAACTCGTCGACGGCCAACCGGACCGCGACGGCGCAGCGATCACCGACCGCATCCTTGGTCTCCTCGATAACCTCACGCAACAGGCGTACCCGATTCTCCAGATTGCCTCCGTACTCGTCGGTGCGAAGGTTGCGCCGCTTCGAAATAAAATGCATAAGCAGGGTCGAATCGTGACCCGCGTATACGTACACGATATCCGCATCCGCGCGCTTCGCACGCAGTGCAGCCGTGCGATGCCAGCGGCGGAAGTCCCGAATGTCGCTTCGACTCATGCCGCGCGTCTGGCTGGGCACCCCGACCACCGCTGCCTGGTCCGACGGGCCGATAGGCGCTAGCCGGGTTAGCTGGTTCTGCGCGCCGACCCCATGGTGTGCGAGCTCCACACCGGCCAGCGCGCCGTGCCGGTGCACCGCTTCGACCATTAGAGCCAGGCACTCGACATCGTGATCGTCCCACAGGCGTGCCTGGGGCTCCGGCGAATAGTCCGATGTGGGATGTATCATGCACTCTTCGGTGCAGACCACCGCCCACCCGCCTTCGGCCTTGGCTTCGCGCATTTTGGCGTGGGCCTGTGGCCAGTTGAATCCCATGCCGCAGCAGTGGGGCACTTGATAAAATCGATTGCGGGCCGTGACCGGGCCGATCTGTACGGGCTCGAAAAGGATGTCGTAACGTGGATCCCGGG
>CAXMMZ010000170.1:0-1645 GCA_964194565.1 Arenicellales bacterium | reverse complement strand
ATATAATGAACATCGCCGATCTCATCGAGCGCGCCGATAAAGCGATGTATGCATCCAAAGCGGCCGGCCGGAACCGCGTGACGGTCGACGATACCAAATCCGTCGCCAAGAGTGTGGCAGCGGCCAAAGCCAAACCACGGGCTAAGAAAGCGTCGTAATGAATCGCATTCGTCCGACAGATTGATCATTGAGGATTTCGCTTCGCACTATCCGCGGCAGGAGTGACCGGCTGCCAAAAGAGCCGCGGTAGCTCAGCCGCTGAATTATTAAGCGTGTTGAAGACCGAGCCTGAGTGCCTCATAAAATGACGCAAAAGGTGACGAGATACCACTGCGCCGATCCCGATTTATCTCCTGCAATACTGGCGAACGCGACCGATAAAGCATTGTACGTGACCAAGTGCCGCAAATGTGTCGTGGCCGCACGGCGGGGGATATCGGCGTCGAGTAGACTCGACCCATGCCGGGTACTCCGCAGCCGGGATGCATCGAGCGGAATTTGTTAAATTTTGAAGCAACTGTCCGCTCGACTTCGAGGGCGCACGTCATACGCGGATTCTGAACGCTAGATGTTCAGCGCTTTGTTGACTGATGTCTTAAACTACGGCAACCTGATCAACGGATAATGAGACCGCGAGGTTGGTAAACGTGAATATTCAGGATCAGCAATCGCAGGACCCGTTCGTCGGCTACGAAGAACGCAGGGCGCAACCGCGGCTGCGCGTCAGCGCGGATATCGACGTATGGTCGGTCGTTAATGATGGCAGCGACGAACGCAAGAACATCATGCCGGGCAAGCTGCTCGAAATCTCTCAGGGCGGCGGCCGCATCGAGATCGCCGACTTCGACGGAGAGAAGGGTGACCTGATCGGCATTACGCTGCCGTTGGTGGGGGACAGGGTCCTGTCGGTTGTGGGCGAGGTGTGCTGGATTATAGGCGTGCCGGTCGGTAAGAGCATGGGCATGCACTTTGTGTTGCTTAATAAGCGGCAAACCAAGACGATTAATAAGGTCATCGAAATTCTGAGTTCGGTCCCTGGTGGCGGTTCGCGCAAACATGCTAGGGTTGCGGCCCGGATGGCCGCAACTTACGGCAGTCCGGTTAAGCTCAAGGCGATCCTCGAAGACATTTCAAAAGGCGGTATGGCGATGACAATCCCGGCCACCGATGCAAAGGCTGCGCCTGAACTTAATGAAATCGTTAATTTTGCGATTCAAACCCGGGAACCCGACGACGATCCGCTGATGTTGTCGGCGCGAGTCGTACGGAGTGAGGCAATCAGAACCGGGCAAGGTGACGTCACTCGGTTGCATCTGAAATTCGGAAAATTGGACGCCGAATCCCGCGCCCGTGTCGATCTGCTGTTGAAGTCATTGATGGGTTCCGGCACCAGCGCTGAGTAGCATCCAAGCCTCGTAGTCGTCGGGTCAGTGTCATGTCTGCGTCCTCCTGCGGTGTGCCTGTGCCGCGACCACCGACCGCGTAAGCCGCGTCGCCGTATAATCCGTGTTCCGTATCGTTACTCATATGGTATTACATGTGGCCGTACCGGCCGCGGTGGCCCGCATCGGTTACCCGCGGCACTGGCAGCGCGCATGGCTAGTGATGCTCGCGGCGATGGCAATCGATCTCGATCACCTGCTGG
>CAXMMZ010000169.1:0-10057 GCA_964194565.1 Arenicellales bacterium | reverse complement strand
GTGGATTGGGACTATGCCGGGTTCAACAGCCCATTATTCGATTTGGGTGGGTTGGCCGCCAACAATGAGTTGTCTGAGCAGCAGCAACATTGGATGTTGGAAACTTACTATTCGGCGCCGCCCGACGGCGATTTGCAACGTCGCTATAGCTCGATGAAGTGCGCATCGCTGTTGCGTGAAAGCATGTGGAGTATGGTCTCCGAGCTGTACTCCACCATTGACTTCGATTTTGTCGCCTATACGACGGAGAACCTGGAGCGCTTTGAGGTCGCGTGGCGGCAATTTCGATCCGAATGGTAGCGCTACCGCGCCACGCCCGAGTGGTTGTTGTCGGCGGCGGTATCGTCGGTTGTTCGACGGCCTATCATCTGGCCAAGCTGGGATGGCACGAAATATTGTTGCTGGAACGCCATAAACTCACGGGCGGCAGCACCTGGCACGCCGCGGGATTGGTTGGGCAGCTTCGGAGTCAGGCCAGTATTACTCAGTTGCTCGGCCATTCGATCGATCTGTACCGCGCGTTGGAAGCGGAAACCGGTCAGGCCACGGGTTGGAAGATGAATGGCGGGCTGCGTCTCGCTTGCAATGCCGAACGACTCACCGAGATCAAGCGTCAAGCAACGACGGCGCATAGTTTTGGTTTGGAGATGGAGGTTTTGACACCATCGGAAGCGCAGGCGTTGTGGCCGGTAATGAACATCGATGACGTCGTGGGTGCGGCGTACTTGCCGACTGACGGCCAAGCTAATCCAGCCGATATTGCGCAGGCCTTGGCGAAGGGGGCGAGGAAAAACGGCGTGACCATTATCGAGGACTGTGCAGTCCACGACGTGGTCGTCAACGCAGGGCGGGTAAGTGGCCTCGTTACCGCCCACGGAGCTGTCGAATGCGAGGTGGTCGTTAATTGTTGCGGCCAGTGGGCACGTGAATTCGGTCGCAGTGCAGGCGTCAACGTACCGCTCGTGTCGGTGCAGCACCAATACCTTATCACCGAACCGATTGCGGGCGTCACACCTGATCTGCCGACATTACGGGATCCCGACCGCATGACGTACTACAAAGAAGAGGTGGGCGGATTAGTCATGGGGGGCTACGAGCCGAACCCGATACCGTGGGCCGTGGATGGTATTCCCGATGGATTTCATTTCACGTTGCTGGATCCGGATTGGGAGCATTTCGAGCCGTTTATGGAAATGGCATTACCGCGAGTGCCGGCGTTGAAGGATGTTGGTATCAAGGAGTTGCTGAATGGGCCGGAAAGTTTTACCCCGGACGGAAATTTTATTCTCGGTGAGGCGCCAGAGCTCGGAAACTACTTCGTCGGTGCGGGATTCAATGCGTTTGGTATTGCCTCGGCCGGTGGTGCTGGCAAAGCGCTGGCCGAGTGGATCGTCGGTGGTGAACCCCCTTACGATCTATGGCCGGCGGACATTCGGCGTTTCGGCGCACCCCATGCCGACACCGCCTGGGTGCGCACCCGTACCCTGGAGATGTATGGCAAGCACTATACGATCGCATGGCCGTTCGAGGAGCACGCCAGCGCGCGCCCGGTGCGGCGTTCGCCGCTGTATGATCGGTTGTGCGAGGCGGGCGCGTGTTTTGGCGAGAAACTTGGTTGGGAGCGGCCAAATTGGTTCGCCCCCGATGGTGTCGACCCCACGGATGTCTACTCATTCGGACGTCAGAATTGGTTTGAGTATGTCGGCGCCGAACACCAAGCCGCACGCGAGCGTGTGGTATTGATCGATCAATCCTCGTTCGCCAAATTCATGCTGGTCGGACGCGATGCGGCGCGCGCGCTGGGTTGGCTTGCAGCGAATCATGTCGACAAGCCGGTTAACACAATTACCTATACGCAATTGCTCAATCCGCGCGGCGGAATCGAATGCGATCTGACGATGACCCGTGTCGCTGAAGACGCGTTCTACATAGTTACCGGCACCGGCTTCGCTACTCATGATTTTGACTGGATCAAGCGCAATATTCCGGATTCGTTCGATGCGAATTTGATTGATGTGACGTCGTCGCGAGCCGTGCTGTCATTGATGGGGCCGCGAGCGCGCGATGTACTGGCCGCCGTGACGCGGGATGATGTATCCACGGCTGCGTTTCCATTTGCCCAGGCGCGTTCGATTCGGGTGGCGGGCACGACGCTGCTCGCGCTGCGCATCACCTATGTCGGCGAATTTGGTTGGGAACTGCATGTGCCGGTGGAGTCGGCGCTGGCCGTGTTCGATGCATTGCTTGAAGCCGGCCGGGCACACGGCTTGGCGCATGCCGGTTACCGGGCTATTGAAAGCCTGCGTCTTGAGAAAGGCTATCGGGCATGGGGCAGTGATCTCACCGCCGATCACACTCCGCTCGAGGCGGGGTTGGGCTGGGCCGTCAAACTCGATCGCAATATCGATTTTATCGGTCGCGATGCATTGATGGCACGACACGGGTCGCCACTGGCCAAACGGCTCATGTGTTTTACCGTTGGTGGCGAGCATATATTGCTCGGCCGGGAAACGATATTCCGTAACGGCGAGCCGGTCGGTTGGTTAACGAGCGGTGGTTACGGATATACGGTGGATCGGAGTATCGGTTACGGCTATGTGCGTCATGCGGCCGGTGTTGATGACGACTATCTGCGCGGCGGTCGATACGAACTCGAAATCGCCACGGAACGCGTATCCTGTGACATCCATTTCACGGCGTTGTACGATCCGGATATGTGCGCAATAAAATGTTAAGCAGCCAACAAATACGGTATTTGGGGGAAAGACGGCACTGATGGACCCGATCGTAGCGGCGGCGGCAGCGCGTATTCCGGAACTGCAAAACTGGGTGGGTGACACCGCAGACTGCCAGCGACTCGGTGGACTTACGAACCTCGTCTACCGGATTGGCGTAGATGATGAGGACTATGTGTTACGTATTCCCGGTGACGGTACCGAAGCGTACATCGACCGCGGTGTGGAGGCACACAATGCGCGCGTCGCTGCAGCTGCAGGCGTATCGGCGGAGGTGCTGTTTTTTGATGAAGCCGATGGTCTGATGCTGGCCCGCTACCTGGATGGTTGCACGACGATGACGCCCGACACGTTTTGTACAACACCCGGTGCGCCCATGCGCGCGGCTGTCGCGCTGAAGCGAATGCATGAATTTACCCGGCCGTTTCAGTTTCGGTTTGAGTTATTCAGTATGATCGATGACTATCTCGCGACACTGAGTAAGCTTGGCGCGAAACTACCGGACGGCTATTACGATGTCGTCAAAGAAGCAGATATAGTGCGCCTGGCGGTGGATGATAATGCCGGGTCGATTGCGCCGTGTCACTGCGATCCGTTGTGCGAGAATTTTTTAGACAACGGCGAACGCATGTGGATCGTGGACTGGGAGTATTCTGGCATGAACGATCCAATGTGGGATCTCGGCGATCTATCCGTGGAAGCCGGATTCGACCCGGAGCACGACGAGGCGATGCTTCGTGCTTACTGCGGAGGCCGGCCGCCCGATGCGGTGCGTGGCCGAATGACTGTGTATAAAGCGATGTGCGATTTGTTGTGGACGTTGTGGGGATTGATTCAACATGCCAACGATAACCCAGCGGATGATTTTTGGGCTTACGCCAGCAATCGATTCGAGCGTTGTAAAGCGCTAATGAACAACCCGGAATTTGGAGTCGCGGTGGATGCGATTAAAGGCTGCCGGCCGTGAACATTCAGCAATCGATACAGTCCGATTAATGTGGGGGGACAATGATTAAAGCGATTACCTTCGATCTATGGGATACCGTCATTCAAGATGACTCCGACGAACCCAAGCGTGTAGCGCAAGGCTTGCGCAGCAAGAAAGCGGAGCGTCGGCATTTGGTATGGCATGCGTTAAATTCAATCGAACCGATCGACGCTGCCGCAGTGACGCTTGCTTATGACGTGGCCGATGCGGCATTTAATCACGTCTGGCACGACCAACACGTTACTTGGACCGTGGCCGAGCGATTGCAAATTATACTGAAGGGCCTGGACCGGTTATTGCCTAGCGAGCTTTGTTCACAGTTGGTGACAGACCACGAGGAAATGGAAATTCGTATCGCACCCGATCCGATCGATGGGGCGGCAGCGGCACTGGACGCGCTCGCGGCGCAATATCCGCTCGCCGTGGTCTCCGATGCGATCGTCTCCCCGGGCCGGTGTTTGCGCGAGTGGTTGGAGCTTCACGATTTGAAACGCTACTTCTCCGGGTTTGCATTTTCCGACGAGGTCGGCCATTCCAAACCGCATCGCGATATGTTTGCCGCTGCCGCGAGTCAAATGGGTGTCGAGATAAATGAACTTTTACATATCGGTGATCGTGATCACAACGATATCAAAGGCCCTCATGCGCTCGGAATGAAGGCCATACTGTTTACTGCCGCCCGCGATCAAGACCGCGATATCACGTCAGCGGATGCCATTTGTGGGCACCATCGTGATTTACCGGAAGCCGTTGCGTCCGTGGCCGGTGGCGCCTGATTACGCGTTATCGCGGTACCAAAGAGTATGAGCAGTGAGCCGAGGTTTCTGGTCGTAGACGGATACAAAAAAGCCGGCCGTGAGGAACTCGCAGCCGGTGGCGCTTGTCCCGCCGGCGAGTTATATAGGCGTATGTTGAGCCGCTGTGCACCGGGGTGCACGGTGGACATCGTGTATCCGGCCGACCCCGGCACCATGTTGCCCGCGGGAGTCGAGCTTGCCGCCTATGATGGTTTGGCCTGGACTGGGTCGAGCCTGTGCGTGCATAAACGCGACGATCCCAACGTGATTCCGCAAGTCGAGCTGGCCAAGGCCGCGTTCGATCATCAAGTACCTAGCTTCGGAAGTTGTTGGGCGGCGCAAATAGGCGTAGTAGCAGCCGGTGGGCGCTGTGCCGAGAATCCGCGCGGCCGCGAGATGGGTATTGCGCGCAAGATCAATCTGACCCCGGAAGGCCGGGCGCATCCAATGTATTTCGGAAAAGACTCCGTATTCGATGCGTTCATCAGTCATGAAGACGAAGTCACTCATCTGCCACCGGGCGCAATCAATCTCGCGCGCAATCGTTTCACCGACGTACAGGCCGTCGCGATCACCCATAACGGCGGTACCATGTGGGCCGTGCAATACCACCCCGAATACAACCTGCGCGAACTCGCGCGGTTGACATTCTGCCGCATCGACAAACTCGTTAATTTGGGCTTCTTCGAAAACCGCGAGGCCGCGCTCGATTACGTAAATAAACTGGAAACGCTATACGAAAATCCGGAACGCAGCGACTTGGCCTGGTTATTGGGGATCGACGCAGACGTCGTTAACGAGGACGTGCGTTGGGTCGAAGTGCGTAATTGGATCGAGCAGCTTGTGATTCCGTCGATGCAGCGGTGACGGTCGTTCGGTATCCAGCGACTCTCGATTAGTATCGATCGAACAGACGATACAACGCATCCAATCGCTGATTGATCCGTTGATTATAATGCTTGTTAAGGACATCGGTGGGTTTCAGTCGCCATTCGACGGATTGCTCCGCCAGGGCTTCGGCAAGTTGCCATTTGTATTGATATGTTTGGCCATCGAGTGCGATGACAGCGTCAAGTTGAGACCGGCTGAGCGTGGGGCGCTCCTTGTGGATAGCATCTGTAGTGATGTGGTAACTGCCGAGTGCTCCATAGTACAAAAGCAGTCGTTGCTGATCGCTATCGAGCGGCAGCTGATCGTCGATGACATCAAGATATTTCTTGGCAGAGAGGTACCGGCGTCCGTTTAAGTCGGCAAGCGACTCAACGGGAAAGCCTTCCGCCGCGAGGCGTTCGATCACCTGCGGCGACAGGTCGTAGCGCACCACTCGCGCGACTTGCTGATTGAACACGTTTTCAAGAAAAAATAATGCGACGAAACAGACGAATGCAGAAATTATCGGCGTCGTGACCCAGCCTGCGCTAATCGCGCCAAGCACCCGCCAGCGAATTCCCTGACTGCCTTTCATTAAACCGAGTCCGATCACAGCGCCGACCACGGCTTGGGAACTCGACACCGGCACCAACGGAATCGTGGGCAAGCCCGCTTGCGCCAATAGGTTTTCCAGTCCTTCAGACGCAAATAAAAACAACACAACGGAGTGCGACACCACGACGACCCACGCGACTGGTGGCGACATCGGCGCTAAATCCTGCCCGACGGTGAGCATAACTTTTTTTGAATAGGTGAAAACCCCAACGGCGATCGCGATGGCGCCCAACAAAAACAGTTGCTGAACGGAGGTTAAGGTAAATATCCCCGCAACACTAAAATCGGTGAACGGCGACACCGGCACAAATACGCCCATTACGTTCGCGATATTGTTGGCACCAAGGCTATACGCACCGAACGCTCCGGCGGCAATGAGTGCGATCCGGGTGTACGCATCGAGACGTAATAGATGAATTTTGCTAAAGGTCACGAACCGATCGACGAGTTTGTATAGCGGTACAGCAACCACCCCCGCGAGAACCGGACATACGATCCAGGTCGAAACGATTTTTACCAGTGCTGTGGCGTCGGTTACCGAATCGGTATACAGATTCCAACCGATAATCGCACCGACGATGGCTTGAGTCGTGGAAACCGGCAGACCCGATCGGGTCATGCCATACACCGTAATACCGGCCGCCAAGGCCGCCATAAACGCGCCAGGCAACGCATTCACCGAACCCAATTTTCCGAGTGTGTGGGCGGCGCCGCCGCCGCTAACCACCGCGCCGAGGATGACGAAAATGCTGCAAACGATCGCGGCCGTATAAAACCTCACCATGCGCGTGCCGACCGCCGTGCCGAACACATTGGCGGCGTCGTTCGCACCCAGCGTCCAGCCGAGAAATAACCCGCTGGCGAGAAATAGGAGAACCGTTAAGTCCATCGTGCCCGCTCAGTCTGCTGGCGGCGCGCGAACGGGCCGAGTGCGGTCGGTTCCCTAGTTTTCGCGTTTAATCGCATAAATCGCGAGTCTATCGGCAATGTCCTCGGCGGCATTGGCGATATCATCGATACGTTCAACAAAATAGCTGATGTGTCTCTTATTCTCGAGCGGCAGATCGCTCGCAAACACGGCGCGTTGAAGGCGGGTGCTCATTTTGTCGGCTTCCGTTTCGTAGAACATAACTTTGCTGTTGTGGTCGCGGACCGCTCGAATATCACGGAAGAAGGCACGTGCCGCCATCACCACCGATTCCACGCAGGTCACGACGGTTTCCGTTAATTCGGTAAAGCCGCGGTGGAATTCTTCGGGGATCATTGGTTGCTGGATCGAAAATCGGAACAGATTGCCTTCAAATTCATTGATAAGATCGTCCATGTTCTCTAGCAAGCTCAGCACGTCGCCGCGAAGATCGGGAATCAGGGTGTGGGAATACAAATGGGTTTCGATCGAACGGCGTAGTGTGTCACCCCGGGTTTCGAGCTGCTTCTCCTGATTCAGGATATCGTTGAATTCTTCAGATGCACCATGTTCGAGATAAATACTCAAACCGCGGCGGAAGATCAATCCGGCCTGAACGATTTTTTCGAGGAACTCGTCAATGTCTTGTTCCAGTTGCTTGGTGCGCTTAAATAACGTCGTAACCCGCTCAAAGCCCATATTAGTTCTAAGGGGTAGCCCCCTTACGCCTCGTATTGTCGGTTAATTTTGAATTGCTCCATCTTATTTATGCCGCCGGTGCGCAGGCACTTACTCCCATATCTTTAATCGCGGATTCGATGGCGGCAAGCGCACCGCGGATTTCGGTTTCGCCAATGCGTCCGATACAGCCTATGCGGAAGCTGTCGGCGACGGTCAATTTGCCGGGATAGATGACGAAGCCGCGCTCGCTGAGTCGATTATAGAAATTTTGAAAATCAAATTTCGGATCAGCGGGCATATGGAATGTGACGATGATCGGTGCTTGCAGCTCGTCGGCCAGTAATGGTACGAACCCCATCGAACGCATGCCGTCAATTAATATATCGCAGTTGCGCCGGTAGCGCGCACCGCGCCCGGCCACGCCACCCTCGGCTTCATGCTCGGTAAGGGCTTGATCGAAGGCCGCGATCACGTGGGTGGGAGGGGTAAATCGCCATTGAGCGTTGGCTTCGAGGCCTTGCCACTGATCGTACAAATCGAGCGACAACGACGGCGCGTTTCCAGCGCAGCTCTCCAGTACAGATTTACGAATAATGGCGAAACCCAGACCGGGCACGCCTTCCAGACATTTATTAGCGGAGGCGACCACGGCATCGAACGCAATTTGGGTTGCGTCGAGTTCGATGGCGCCGAACGCGCTCATCGTATCGACGATCAGGCTTCGACCCGCGGATGCGGTGATCTCGGCGACGGCTTCGATCGGATTAAGGATACCGGATGTGGTTTCACAGTGCACAGCCACGACGTGGCTCAGCGTCGGGTCAGTGCGCAGCGCTTGTTCGACCGCGTCCGTGTCGTTGGGGACGTCCTCCGCTGATTCCAACACGGTGTAGCGACGTCCGTAGTAGTCGCAAATCTTCGCGATGCGGCGGCCGTAGGCACCGTTAACCAGTATTAGCAGATGTGAATCGAGACGGGTCAGTGTGCCGATTGTCGCCTCGACCGCGAACGTGCCGCTGCCCTGAACCGGGACGCATACGTGTGTATCGCGCACCCCGGCGATGTCCAGCAACCGCTCGCGGATGCGCCGATTGATGGCAATAAATCGCTTATCTCGTGAACCGAAATCGTGCTGCATCGCGGCCTTGACCGTCGCAGAAGTGGTTAACGGGCCGGGAGTCAGCAGCCAGGGGTCGCGGGTTTCGGTCATGGCAGTGTCACTATTATCGTTGCTTCGAGTGGATCATCGGTGAAATGCCGGGCGGACTATGGCTCGACCGTTAAACACTGTCAAACGAGTCGGGTCAGTACTGCATCAATCCTAGTTTGTTGGAGTATCAGCCCGGATATTTCACGAAGGCGGGCCATGGACCACAAATCTTCTCAATTGTTGAAGCGGTTGCCCTGTGTTTTAGGTTACGGGGCCGCCGCACATTTTGCCCTGTTCGAATTCAGAAAAAATCGGACGTCGTATTCGGCACGATCCTCCTCGATCCATAGCTACGGCTATGCATCCGCGGACGATCGCACCGACTACTTAAGGAACCTCTGCAAAAGTCATGACCGATCAAATTGGGTCCAAAATAATTAATCTCTGCGTTGCGAAACGCAAGCAATAGCCGGGCTATTACTGGCGTTCCGCGCCTTGGTCTTGATCATTTTGAATCCCAACTTGATTCGCCCAGACTTATTCAGAGGTCCCTTAATTGACGCTAGAACCCCGCATCCGAACATGAAGCCAGTTTCCAGCGCGTCGCCCAACGCTTGGCTTCGGCCACCGCAGATGTGGGCATGGTCGCACCAAGTTTAGCGCGTGCCGCAAAACTCGGATCGTGGCCCGTCGCAGCGGCGGCGGTAAACCACATGTAGGCGCTGCGCTTGGCGAGGAAAAGACCCGCTGTGGCAATCGCATCCGAACCGGCCGGTAGATCGTTGGCGAAAATCCTGCCCATTTCGTATTGGGCATCGGCGTAGCCTTGCACCGCGGCGCGACAGTACCAGCGCAACGCCTGGCGGGTATGCTCGACTGTATCGCAACAATATGCCTCGCCCAGGTGATATTGGCCTTCGGCATCGCCCGCGAAGGCTTTGTTCAACCATGCGCTGCGAGCGCTATCTATTTGCGCCTGATCGGCCCATGTCGGAGTTGTGCTCAATAATCCGAGGAAACACAACGCGATACATTTCAATTTCATACAGTCCATAGTGTTAGCGCTCACGATTAACAATGAATGACGGTGCAATCTCTCATCTCAGCACAATCAGTGCAATCATACATCGAGACTACGCCTCCTCGAAGCCATCCAAAAACGCCAGTAAATTGGCGCCGAGTTCCGATGACAAATAACCGCCTTCCTGGATGATCAGGGTCGGCAATTCAAGCTCAGCCAAGGCCGCGCCCATGCGCCGAAACCCGGTCGTGGTGACATTGGCGCCATGCAACGGGTCGTGTTCGTGGGCGTCC
>CAXMMZ010000168.1:0-9330 GCA_964194565.1 Arenicellales bacterium | reverse complement strand
GCAGCAGTCTTTCAGGGCCACCGGTTTAAACTTTGACCCCGATGGTAGTGGGTCCATAAGCTTAACTGTTGATCTTGGGCCTTACAGCTTAAGCGGTCGCATTTATGATCAATCTGGTCAAACTCTTGATGGCGCTAGTGTTGTTGTGACCTGGGCAGTTCAAAGAAATGGAGTTAGCAGCCGATCCACGCGTCAGGTTAGCGCCGATAGTACCGGTGCGTTTCGATTTACCGGGCTGGGTCCCGGTGACCACCATTTGATGGTGTCTGCTTGGAATGAAGGCACCTTTAAGCAATCGGTTAAACAAACGGTAAATCTGGGCGTCGATTCGGGGGAAGTAGATATCATACTCAATACGCTTTGAGTCAAAGAAAGGGGCGGACGTGTTCTCTCCGCCCCTGTTCTGATTACGCAAATCGTAAACGGGGCTAAGCGGCGGCTCGAAGGAAGTTTGGATATTGGATCGCGCTACAACTAATTGCTGCCTCCCAGGCATCTAAGTCTGCCCGAACACTCGCTATCTCGGTCATTAAGTTCTTCCTGGCCCGCGTTTTTGAGCAACTTTTTTGTAGGCAATTGCTTCACGTGTAGGTTCATAGGTCGGACACACTACATCGTCCAAGAACATCCGGGATCAAGGGCGATTTGATGAAGGATCGATAATGTACGTCCACCCACGAGTCGGAATTGCGGATTTCCGCATCCACGATTTGCGACACACATGTGCGGCGTGGTTGGTTTCAGCGGGTGTGCCGTTAACGGAGGTGCGTGACCTCTTAGGTCACAGCTCCGTCACGATGACAGAGCGTCATGTGCATCTTGCCCCCGAGAATGCCCGCGCGGCAGTGGCGAAACTCGAAGGATGTCACGATTTTGTCACGGTCGAGGACAAGCGGAGCGCTGGGAATCTTGCTCGATGCTTGTAATCGATTGAAAAGATTGACAAATATTGGTGGAGCGGAGGAGGATCGAACTCCCGACCTTCGCATTGCGAACGCGACGCTCTCCCAGCTGAGCTACCGCCCCATACGTCATAAAGTCGAAATTCGTATCGGGGCGCTTATTGTAATTCACTGCGGCGGCCATCACCAACGGAACCTCAGACCAATTTTGGGCTCAGAGCAGCGGGCCATGAATTAATCAGAGACTCCCACGGGCATTGTGGTTAGATATTTTGGAATAGATACTTACCATTGGGATTCCGGGGCGGGTAGTGCCCTCCGCCTATCCTTTAGTTGGTGCTACGCCGCGGTCACAATACGACTGCATCTGGCCGCTCATGTGGATTGGTGCTTGCGCAACTGGTGCAGGGCTTCATTAATGGATTCCAGGCGTTGCAAAGGGCTGGTGAGCTCCAGCAGCCCCTGTTTCCCGGGGAGATCGATGGGAAGAATTTCCGCGAGCCTACAGCCTAACCAACCCGCGTTGTCAAAGTCGCGCTCGATCTCCGAATATAGGTCTCCGGCTTGAGGCAGCAGGTGCCGTAGCAATTCGACCAATGGCGAGTATTCAGCGGGCGTAGTCACGATCGGGTCATCGGGAATCATTGTCACAGCGCCTACCGTGAGTTGATTTTGTTGAACTTCAAAATGTTCTACGAGGAAACGTTCGCCACCACGAGCCGTAATCCCGAGTGTGCCGTCGGTGAGTTGATCCCAATCGACAATGTTCGCAAGCGTGCCGATGGTGTGGGGCTCGGCGGCGTGGCCCGTTTCGTCGCCGTGCTTGATTAAACACACGCCGAACGGCTTGTCTTGTTTGACACTGGCGCTCACCATATCGAGATAACGGGGCTCGAAGATCCGCAGCGGTAGCGGCCCGCCGGGAAACAGTACTGTATTGAGCGGAAACAGCGGGAGCTTTAGAGTGTTCAATGTGCGCGCTAGCGATTAGGTGCGTCGAGGTATGAGCTTATCGCGGAAACTCCACGCTGTCGATTCACAGAAACAACGGCGATCATATTGCTGTGGCCGGCATATTTAAAGAACAAATTCATGATTGACGAAGACGAAATAATAGATAGTGTCTGTAAGCTTTTTGCTAACAAAGTGCCTTTCCACCGCCTGGTAAATTTCCGCATTACGCGCGACTCGCAACGGCAGGTATCGTTGCGGTTCGGGATGTCGGACCAACTCGTTGGCAATTTTATGCGCGGTAGCTTGTATGGAGGGATAAATGCAACGATTCTGGATGTGATCGGTGGCATAGTGGCCGTTGTTGAGGTGTTAAAAACAAGCCGCATTGCGACGCTCGATAAAAAGCTCGGACGCTTCTCGAATTTGGACACGACCGATTTACGCGCGGATTATCTTCGGCCCGGGGTTGGCGAGGAGTTCGTCACGACAGGCTACGTTTTGCGTACCGGGCGCACAGTGGTGGTGACGCGCATGGCATTGCATAATGATACGCAGACCTTGATTGCGGTCGATACCCAGGCCTGTATCGTTGACTAAGTCGGACAATGAAATTAGCGGAACGTGAACAGTTAAGTGTGCTGATTGTGGCTCGGATCGAGCTTGCTAAAGCCGATATCGCGGCGCTGGAAGAATCCGCTCAGCCGATCGCGCCGGATAACGCGATTGGTCGTCTGAGCCGCATGGATGGCATCGTCAGTCAGGGCGTAAGCAAAACCGCTCTAATTACCGCGCGGCAAACCTTGGCGGCGTTAGAGGTCGCGTTGGCTCGCAGCGCTAAGCCGGGGTTCGGCGTGTGCACCGAATGCGAGCAACCGATTCCGGTGCAGCGATTGTTGTTGATGCCGGAATCCGGTCAGTGCGTCGGCTGTGCCGGCAAGCAGCCGTAACGCGCTCGCCGTGTTATAGCGCACCTGCCACCCAGCGCCAGACCAAAAAAAATGCCATTCCCGCAACAATTGTGAGAAGCAGGTTGCGGCTGAGCCATGCCACCGCAACGGCTAACAGTCCCGCCCATAGATAGGCATTATCGACCGCGAGTGTGATCTCGCCGCCCGGCGCAAACATGGCGGGTGTGCAGATCGCGGTTAGTACCGCGACCGGAACGAATCGCAATGCGGCGAACACGCGTTGCGGCAATGCGATCCGGCCGGTGAGGGCGAGCAGCGGGTAGCGCGTCAGCAGCGTAACGCCCATCATGCCGAGAATTAGTGGCCATTCAGACACGCGCGCGCACGACCCACTCCGCGGCCGACCCGGCCGCTATCCCAAAGGTCGCTGCGAGCATGAGGCCGAGCTGATGGGGAAGGTCGTGCGCTGCCACTGCCGTTATTCCAGCAACAGTGGCACACAGCAACATCGGCCGGCCTTTAATGAGCGGCACGACGATGCCGATAAAAGTCACGACCATGGCAAAATCCAAACCCCAGTCGGCCGCATGCCCAACCTGACTACCGGCAACGATTCCGATAGCCGTACACAGTTGCCAGTTACCGTACATAAACAGCGCGGAGCCGCAATAGTACCAATGTCGATACACATCGTCGGTACTTTGTTGAAAGCGCCGGATGGACACCGCATAGGTTTCGTCGGTCAGCCAGAATGCAATTGGGATGAGCCATCGGTGCGGCAAGTGACGGAGATACGGGCCAAGCGATGCGGCGTATAGCATGTGCCGCAGATTGACCACGAGAGTGGTGAGCACGATCAGCCCGGGTGCTACGTTTTGTGCGATAAGCCCGATGCCAATGAACTGTGCAGAGCCCGCGAAAACCAGCAGTGACATCGCAAGCGTGGCCCAGGCGGGAAACCCGCTGGTTGTTGCCAACGCGCCGAATACGACACCGAACGGAATCGCCCCGACTATAAGCGGGAACGTATCTCTCGCACCGGCGGCGAAGGCCGAGCGCGGATCGCTATAGTCGGTAGAGGTGGGTGACGGCATACGAGGTGGCAAAATATTCGGGACAGCCGGTCGAAGTTCGCGGCATTATGCGTGATTCCAGAGCGGCCGGGCAAAAAGTGGTGATGAGTTGGCATGGCCGGGATATATCACGAAGGCGGATCATGAACCAGCATACTTTTCAAGGGTTAAACCGGCTATGTGTCCTATTTTGCCACTGAGTCTTAGTACGATTCGTGTTGTTCGGACTCAACCGACCGGCGGTTTTCGGCTTTGCCTCTAACCGCCCTACGCATTCGCGGACCATCGCACCGAGGTCCGTTCGGGTCGACATCGGTTTCAGTTCTTTTGCATCGGACCACGAGCTATACTCAATGACCCATAACCGTTTTATTTCGTAATCGCTGACCATGACACTACGGTCACTTAAGGATCCCGAAGATCCGGCCGCGCAGATGGCACTCGGAAAAAGTCCGGGCATGCGGCTTGCCGCAGCGCGTGCTGCGCGCAATCTTTCGCTGGAAGAAGTTGCGGACGAGCTGAATTTGGGCGTGAGCGTCATTGCGGCGCTCGAGGCGGATGACTATGCAAATCTGCCGGGCGAAACGTTTGTGCGTGGGTACCTGCGTGGCTTTGCGCACTTGGTCGGTATCGATGACAGCGCCGTGTTGGGCAAGTCGCCGGACACGCCGAATGAAGTCACAATTACGTTGCGAGATCCAAGGCGCGTCTCGTTGCGGTCCGGGTCTCGGCGTCGCTGGGGTTTATGGTTCAGCAGCGTGGCGGTGCTCGTCGCGGGTGTCGCCGGTATCAGCTGGGTGGTAATGCAGTCGTGGTTCGACATGTCGTCGCTCGCGAATTGGGTGAACGGTAACGACAACTCCGAGCGTATCGTGGTGTCGGCGCCAACGCCGGTTGAAACTTCAATTCAAACCCAACCCATTGACCCCGATGCGTCAAACGCGGCGGTGATCGTAGCGTCCGCACCTGCGGCAGCCGACGCGGATCGCGTCGCGACCGAGGCCGCGCGGCTGCCGGCGTCGGAATCTGCGAGCACCGATATTTCGGTGACGCATTCTGTTGCGGTGGATACCCATTCAAACAACGCTGTGCCGACCGCAGCACCGGCCGCGGCGACACCGTTGTTTTCCGCTTCGGAATTTGCAACCGCGGCGACAAACGCCGCGACGGAATCGACGGCCGCATCAACTTTGACCCCAGGCACGCGTAGCGAACCCTCACCGGTAGCGGTGATTTCTGTTACCGAGCCCAGCAATACCGAAACGACTGAAAATGAGCAGGTCGCCGCGAGCAGCGCATTACCCGAGATGCCAGAGCCGTTGTCGTTTTCATCCGATCAACTCACGATCCGCGCGAGTGGCGATTCGTGGGTCGAAATTGTCGATGTCGACGGCAAGCGATTATGGGTAGGCATGTTGCGTTCCGGTGATACCCGTCGCCTTGAAGGAGAGGCACCGTTCGCTGTGCTATTGGGCGACGCGACGGTGATCAATGTGGAAGTCAATGACGTCACCAAGAACATCGAACGCTTCATTCGTCGCGACAACTCCGCCCGGTTTACGATCGGTGAGTAAGTAGTCGGCTTTCAAAACGCCACAATACATTGAATGATTTCAATTTATACAGAAAATCGTAGTCATCAATTTGCCAGAGATAGGGCCGACGACAAGAATTACGGCGCAACAGCGCGCAAGCGCCGGCGCTGTTCCAGCGGCGCTACGACGATGGCCAACAGCGGTGGAACGATGAGCAGTGTGAGCACCGCGGAAAGCGCTAACCCGCCCACCACGACCGATCCCAAGCCACGGTAGAGTTCGGACCCGGCGCCCGGGAACAAAACCAGCGGCAACATGCCGAACACGCTCGTTAGTGTGGACATGAAAATCGGGCGGATTCGATTGCGCGTCGCGGTGACGATAGCCTCGGCTGCCTCCATCTTATCTTCACGGAAGTGATGCAATGCTTGATGCACCAGCAAAATCGCGTTGTTGACGACGATACCAATCAGAATAACAAAGCCCAATAGCGTTAACATGTCGAGGGTTTGACCGGTATAGTAATTTAAAACCGCCAACCCAGCGACGCCGCCGGCCGCCGCGACAGGTACCGATAATAAAATAATCAAGGGATATACGAAGCTCTCGAACAGGATGGCCATGACCAAATATACGATTGCCAGTGCGAGCAGCAAATTGATAAGCATCGCATCCCAGGTTTGATCCAGTTTTTCAGCGGTGCCCGATAACCGCAGCTTGATACCTTGCGGAATGCCTTCCTCGTGCAGCGGCTGGATCACCTCTGAGTTCAGTATATCGATGGCCTCCTCCAACGCCGTGCCCGGCGCGGGCCGGATCTCCAGCGTCACGGTGCGAAAACGTTCGCGGTGGCGAATCTCAGTAGGGCCTGCCGTCAGCTCGATATCGGCGAGCGATCCGACCGGGATGATTTTTCCGTTGGACGTCACGACCGGTAGTGTCGCGATGCCCTGGGTCTGCGTGACATTATCACGAGGCCCCTGTAGGACGAGATCGGTGCGTTTGCCGCCCGCGGTCACTTCCGTCACACGAAGGCCGTCATTGAAGGCGTCGATAGACTCGCCAAGTTCGCGCGCGGTGATACCGTTGTCCGCCAGACGTACCCGGTTCGGTACGACCCGTACTTCCGGGGCGCCTAGCTCGAGGCCGGGGTTCGGTCGGAACTGGTTACCCTGATCGAATGGCAGCGCTTGCGCAATTTTGCCTGTGCTGCGCACGGCCACTTCGAGAATCTGATCGATTTCCGGCCCGGAAATATCCAGATCGATCTTCTTCCCGCCGCCAAGCCCACGCCCGAAGATTGATGGCTGATTGATAAAGCCATACGTCCCCGGTTCGCGAAACACGGAGTCGCGCAATATCGGTATGAGCTCTTTCGCGCGCTCTGGTTTGACCGCAATCGCACCGAGAAATGTGCTGGCGCGGGTCGCGACAAAGAAGAATCGTTCGATTTTCGGTGGGCCGTCGGCGCTGGGTTCTGCCTCGGACTCGCTGGCCCAATACGGCCGGATTGCTTGTTCGATGCCCTCCGCGATATCGGTCATCGTTTTTAGATTGTAACCGGGCGGCGGAATAATGACTCCAAACACCAGATTTCGGTCACCTTCCGGTAAATATTCCAACTTTGGCAGCAACGCGTACGCCATCACCAATGCGCCGACCGTAACCGCAGCGACGACAACGAGCGCACGGAACCATGTTTGTACGATGCCACGGATAATTGCGACGACTGTGTCTACGACCCAGCTCGCGAACGAATCCAGAATCGGGATCGGCATTCGGACAATACCCGCTTCGCCGTCGTGCCGTTCAAACCGCAGCAGCCGCTTCGACAGTGCCGGAATGACCGTCACCGACACCAGCAGCGACAGCATCACAGCCACCGATATTGCTACGGCGATATCGCGGAATAATTGACCGGCTTCCAATTGCATGACGAGTATCGGAATAAATACCATGACCGTGGTCAGCGCGGACACCAATATCGCACCCCACACTTGATTGGCACCGCGGTATGCCGCATCGCGCGACGGCAGCCCGCCTTCGCGCAGTCGATATATATTCTCCAATACGACGATGGCGGCATCGACCACCATGCCCACGGCAAACGCGAGCCCCGCCAGCGACACGACGTTGATCGAGCGCCCGAGTGCCGCCATCGCGACGAACGCGCCAATAATCGAGACCGGTATTGAGATAGCAATCACCAGCGTTGCACGCAGTGACCGCAAAAACAAGATCAGGATCAGTGCCGCGAGCGCGCCGCCAATCCAGATGTTCTGTTGAACGAGGTCAATAGACGAATTGATATAGACGGTCTCGTCGTAAACCTGGCGTAGCGTTACGCCCGAACCGGGAATGACCGTGGCGTTGAGATCGTCGATGGCGTCTCTAATACCGGCCATGGTTTCGATGACGTTGGCCCCGGTTTGCCGTTGCGCGTTAAACGCGACGGCGGGTTTTCCCATAAGTCGTATGCGGGCCGCCGGTTCCTTGTGGCCGAAACTCACGTCGGCTATGTCGTCGATAGTGACCCGCGCTACACGGCCACTGGCAGAATCGTAATTAGAACGCACGACGACATCGCGTATCGCTCGCAGCGTCGTGAGTTCACCTTCGGCGCGTACCACGTAGCGGCGTTTACCCTCATCGATATCGCCGGCCGATACCGACGCATTGGCATCGCGCAGCGCTTGTACAATATTGCTGACGGTGAGTCGGTAGCGCGCCAACAGGCTCGGTTCCGTCGTGATTTGGATTTCACGTTCGCTGCCGCCGAATATATTGACACGGCTGACCCCCGGTACCCGTTCCACTCGATCTTTGATCACGTCTTCGACGAAATCGCCGTATTCGTGGATCGGCCGCTTGTTGTCGTCGGCGTGGGTCACAATAAACCACGCGATCGGGCTGTCATCGCTACCGGCGGTATCGAGCGTGGGTTGGTCGGTTTCTTCCGGGTAGCCGGTCACGCGGTCGAGGCGGTTCGACACCAGCAATAACGCGCGATCCATATTGGTACCGACGTCAAACTCCAGCGTGACGCGGGCGCGACCCTGTTCGGCGCGACCGGTAATCTGGCTCAGTCCATCGAGGCCGGCGAATTGTTCCTCCTGGCGGTTGATGATTTCGCGCTCGACTTCCGACGGCGCGGCGCTGGGCCAAAACGTGGTGATGGTAATAACGGGCCGGTTAACATCCGGCGCCAGTTGAATCGGAATAGTTTGTAGCGCCACTAAACCGAACATGACGACCATTAGCACCGCGGATACCACGGCGATCGGCCGATCAATGGCGACGCGAATGAGGTTCACGACGACTGCGCGGCGATCTGAACCTTATCGTCGGGGCGGAGCCGTTCGTTGCCTCGAATCACCACCACATCACCCTCGCTGAGACCGCTAACGACTTCGAAACGGCTACCGACCGATTCGCCAAGTTGGATGGTGCGAATTTGCGCGGTATCGTCTTGCACGACATAGACAATACTGTTGCCACCGCGTTGGATTACCGCGTCTTTATGCACGGACAACACGGACCGTGGAACTCCGACCGGAATTTGTAGGGTCACGCTTTGATCAACTGCCAATGGTTTGTCGGTAATGCCGAATTTCGGAGCCAGACGCACGGCACGGGTACGCGTGAGGTTGTTCTCTTCGGGGATGATGGCGCGCACCGTAGCCTGGTGCGTAGTCCCGTCGTCCAGCGCCATCGCGATCACGGTGCCGGGGATAAGTCCCGCCAGTCGCTCGAATGGCACGTCTGCTTCCACCTCGAGTGATTGGTCCGCCACGACGCGCACGATGTCGTCACCGATTTTGACGTAGGAGCCGGCCTCCGTAAGCCGTTCAACGACCACTCCGCCGTACGGCGCGCGAATTTCGGCGTCGTCGAGGTTAATTTGTGCCATGCGCAGGTTGGCGCGCGCCGTGGCAACCGAGGCTTGCGCTTCGGCGAC
>CAXMMZ010000167.1:0-8332 GCA_964194565.1 Arenicellales bacterium | reverse complement strand
GTTGCGTTGTCGCCAATCGTTTGTCTGCTAGCGGCAAACACAGTGTTCTGTTACTGGAAGCAGGAGGATCGGATTCCAGCCCCTGGATCCATATTCCGATCGGATACACCAAGACTTATTACGATAATAAAGTAAATTGGCTATATCAGACCGCCCCGGACCCAGGAATCAACAACCGCCGAAGCTATTGGCCGCGGGGAAAGGTATTGGGCGGATCCAGTTCAATCAATGCTATGGTGTTCGTTCGCGGGCAACAGAGTGATTATAACGACTGGCACACGATGGGAAACACCGGTTGGGGCTGGGATGACGTGCTTCCCTACTTTAAGAAACTGGCGGGTTTGTGCGATCTAGCGCAAATAGGAAGCGGCCAAATACTCAGCTTTACTATCAACCTATAAGTTATCTATCAGCGCCGACTGGCAAGCGTCCTATGGTCAAGCTGGACGCATTTTCGGGGTTTGGGATCGGCGCATCACAATGCCGACCGAAAAGTCGCGGTTATGTAAAGATTGTCACCAAAGACCCTGAGGTTTTACCGGAGATCTGTCCCAATTACCTGTCGAACGAATACGATGTTGAGGAAATGCTCGAAAGCGTGAAGCTAATTCGGAAGATAGCCAGTGCACCGTCGATGCGGTCTATTATCGAAAACGAGATATTGCCGGGAACTCAGGTCGAAAGCGATAGTGCTTTGATTGAAGATATTCGCGAACGCGGCGACACCGTATTTCATCCCGTTGGCACATGTACTATGGGCGCCAATGCTAGCGATTCGGTCGTCGACCATCGGTTAAAGGTACATGGTATACACAGCCTCAGAGTAGTCGACGCCTCGGTTTTTCCAACTGTTATTTCCGGAAATACGAACGCGGCATGCATGATGGTAGGCGAAAAAGGTGCTGACATGATCAACGAAGACAACAATAATTGAATTCAATGATGGCTATCCCGGATGGATGTCAATGCAATGACTAGCGAGTTATTTACAGCTGACTATAAAAACCAACCGTTCTGGTGGGACAGAACACCACGCCCTGAAGATAACCACCAAGCGTTACCGGAAAAAACGGACGTCGCCATAATCGGTTCAGGTTACACCGGTTTGTGTGCCGCTATTCAAACGGCCCGCGGCGGGCGCCATACCGTGATCGTGGATGCCGAAGCAGCAGGCTGGGGTTGCAGCAGCAGGAATGGCGGGCAAGTCAGCAACAGCCTCAAACCAAGCTATGACGAATTGAAAAAGAAATACGGTCATGAGCTCGCTTTTAACATTCTTAAGGAAGGCCACAGCGCATTACAATGGATTGGCGCGTTTATTGAAAATGAGAAAATTGATTGTGACTTCAGACGCTGTGGCCGATTCCATGCAGCCCACACACCCAAACACTATGCACAACTGGAGAAAAAATTCGCCTCCCCCGTCAAAGGCCTCGAAACCGATTCCTACATGGTGTCACGCCAGGACCAACACAAAGAATTACCGAGCGATCTCTACCACGGTGGTATCGTCCATCCGAGACATGCGTCGCTCGACCCGGGCAGATACCATCAAGGATTATTGGAACGAGCGGCTCAGTCAGGAGCGGAAATTCGGCCGCGCTGCAAGGTAAATGCGATCGTTCCCATTCAAGGCGGATTTCAATTACACACCGAAAAAGGTGCTATCGTGGCGAAGGAGGTAGTCATCGCCACCAGTGGCTACACCAAGGAGTTATCGCGCTGGCATCAACGTAGAATTATTCCCATCGGAAGTTACATAATCGCAACCGAACCCTTGCCGGACGACCTGATCCACGCCTTGATTCCGAACGACCGTGTGATCAGCGATACACGGAAGTTGGTAATTTACTATCGCACTTGCCCGGAGCGAAAACGAATTCTGTTTGGTGCACGAGCCTCGATTAAGGAAACCGATGCACGCGTGATCACACCCGCAATACATAAGGAGATGGCGAAACTCTTCCCCGTATTGGAAAAAATTCGCGTTAGCCATTCCTGGATGGGATTTGTCGGTTATACCTTTGACAGCATGCCGCACCTCGGCAAACGGGATGGCATCTACTATTCGATGGGATATTGCGGCTCCGGGATTTCCCTGGCCAGCTACTTTGGGACGCGAATCGGCCAACAGGTTTTAGGGCTTGCAGAGGGCCGCAGTCCGTTGGACCTCACGACATTTCAGACACGACCCTATTACACCGGAAATCCATGGTTTCTCGCACCAACCATTCACTACTACAAGTGGTTGGACGATCGACCGACGTAGGATATCCGTCCTGCCGAGCCAACTACAAGAATTGCGCTCACCCGCCACAGCATGTAGGAGGGTAAAGTCGTTGGCAGACCCATACGCAGCTACGCAAATACCGTTGGGATTTTCTCGCTCTTTATCGAGTTATTATTCTAAACAGAATATCGTGCGGCCAGAGCTGCACACGTAGCTTTTGTTACTAATTCAGAGATTCCCTAAGTATACGTAGTGAATGTGCACACCGCATTTCGGCAAGCGTGTCTCCACATATATTCGATCGCAAGGCAGATAAGTGATGGTTAACAGCGCCGTCGTGTTTGCGCTGCTGAGCCTTGTATTCTCAGGCATAAACGATGTGGTATTTAAACGATATAACCATGAGGATCGTTCGCGCGGCATGCTTATTGGCGGCATCGGCATCGTATGGATGAGCCTGCAATTGATCGATGTCCAGCTTGATCATCGATCCCTTGCTCTAAATCATGCCGCGTGGTTATACGGCTCGATCGCCGGAATTTGTGTTGCTGCGGCCAATATCGCGCTACTAGAGGCACTTCGCCGTATAGATGTGAGCCTCGGATCTACGATATATCGGCTAAATACGATAGGCGTTGTGATTCTATCGGTGCTATTTCTCAACGAGCGCTTATCGATATTAAAAGTCAGCGGCATTGCGCTAGGCTTACTCGCCGTACTGCTGCTTTATCACCACGA
This sequence comes from Arenicellales bacterium, assembly GCA_964194565.1. GTDB lineage: Bacteria > Pseudomonadota > Gammaproteobacteria > Arenicellales > JAOTWM01 > JAOTWM01. The sequence goes on along the minus strand of CAXMMZ010000167.1, from coordinate 5,364 downwards.
TGATTCAAAAACCGAACCGCGATTGGTTCGCTTGGGCCTCGTAATAATCGTACTCGGATCGGCACTCAGAGCGCTTTTCGGCGTCATTTCAAAAGCGGGACTAAACGAAGGTGCTAGCCCCGATGTGCTGATTTTGCTATCCGCTGCCTGTTGGATAGTTTCCGGCCTGGGCTACGCACTGATTGTCGAGCGGCGATTTATGGTAACCCCCGCTAAAATTCGGTACGCCTTGACTTCCGGGATGTTGGTTTATGTCGTCGCAAAAACTTTGGTCACCGCACTCACCCTCGGCGAGGCTAGTATCGTTGTGCCCATTGCCAATATGGGCTTCGTAGTGGCATTACTAATTGCCGTAGCATTACAGATGGAACGACTGGATAGCAGAAAAATGGCAGCGATGTTGTTTGCGGTGGGAGCCATAACCCTGTTGACCCGAGCCTAGCCTGAATATTTCACGAAGGCGGACGATGTATCAAGAGTCTTCTCGAAATTTGAACCGGTTAAGCCCTTTTTTAAGGAGCCGGTCTCAGCACGGTGTGCGCTTTTCGGGCGCAACCAATCGGCGGTTTTCGGCTTCGCCTCTAACCGCCCTACGCAGCCGTGGACGATCGCGCCGATTACTTAGCCTGATTTCCCCAGCGATTCGAACCCTTCGTGAAAAATCCAGGCTAGAACAACAACGATAGCGGCGCTTCAATAATTCGCGGCCGGCACTCACAAAATTGTAAGCCTTTTCTATCTCGTACGATGAACCGAGCATTAATGTCTTCCCATGCAATGGTTGTGGTTCTTGGCGGTGGAATAATGGGCTGCTCTACTCTCTATCACCTCGCCAAAGAGGGTGTGACCGACGCGATTTTATTGGCAAGGAATCGTTGCTGCGGCTTCGCGATCGAGCTAAAACGTCGGTCATGATGTGCATTCTTCTGGAGGACATGGCGGCGGTACCCGTAGGCAACGAACCGGTTTACTACAACGGTGAGATCGTCGGCAATACGACTTCTGCCGCCTACGGTTTTCGAGTCGACCGGCCCGTCGCACTGGCGTTTATCGATCCCAACGTGGCCGTCGATCTCGAAGGCATTGGCGTTGAGATCGATATCGCCCGCAAGCGGCACCGCATCGTTCAAGGCCGCGTACAATCCAGACGGAACAAGAATGCGGCGCGTCGAACCGGTCTAACCCGGATAATTCATGAAGGGTTCGGATGTCAGGGGAAATCGGGCTAAGTAGTCGGTGCGATCGCCCGCGGATTCATAGCCGTAGCTATGGATCAAGGGGGATCGTGCCGAATACGACGCCCGGTTTTTCCTGAATCCGAACAGGACAAACTGTACGGAGACCCCGCACCCTAAAACACAGGGTAACCAGTTCAAACCTTGGGAAAATTCCTGGTCCATGGTCCGCCTTCGTGAAATATCCGGGCTAAGCATTAGATCGACCACTCTCGGCAACGGTCGATTCCGCGGCAATCAATTCATCGGCGTTAAGATCCGCACGCAGACAACGGCGCACTTCAATCCAGCGGAACCGGACAGAGTTTCTGACGATTTCGTCGTCCCGTTTCTTAAATTCATCGACCACCGGCGCCCACTCGATAAGGGCGGCGGGGCTCGCGGAAAACGCCGACTCGTCGTCTTCGACGGTGGCCCAGTCGCAACTTCCGATGCGCGCCCTAACGCGTTCTGTTTGCGTAGCGAAATCAGGCCCCGCTTCCTCAGGAATGCCAGTGCGTGCGAGAATGTCATTCACGACACTCGAAACGATGCGACCGACATCCTCCTCCGAGGCGCTACTACGCTGATGTATCAAACCACCGGCATAGACAGAAATATCCGCTAGCGCCGCCAACCACACCTGCCACTTGGCGATGTTTATCGATTTCAAATATTCGGGGTGTTCGAACAATTGCGGGAAACGGATTCCGGATCGGGTTTTCAGATAACCGTATAGTGTCGTTTGCGCGACATGGCTCGCGCGCGAGTCCAGATAGTCCGTGAGTGAGCGCCGATCGGCGATGACTCGGCGACGCACACTCGGGCCGACACCTAAGTATTTCGCAAGCGTTTTCCAGTTGCGCAGCGCTCCGGTGGTGATTTTCCACGCGTTACTCAAAAGCGAATTCCGGCTCTCGTCACGCCTGACGCAGTATTCTGAAGCAGCACGGCGAATTAAGACTCAATCTAAATCGCATATATAATACCAATATTTATCATACAAATCAGTATGTTAAGATTATAAACCAGTTCTTATCGCAGCGCCCGCTGCTGCCCAAAGATACTGCAAAATGATTGCATAACCGAGGTCGGGCGTATTAGGATAGCGCGGTCCATTTGGCAGTGGGCCAGCTTTTAATACTTTATAAAAAGCCGTTAGCTAACTTAACACGGGAGGAATTCTATGAGTACCGATGGTTCTATGAAAGAGGTTCATTGGGCAAAAACTAAAAGCCTGATGATCCGCACCCTCATCGTTTGGTTCATATTCTCGTTCGTTGTTCACTGGTTCGCCAATAGTCTTAACGCAGCTACCTTTTTAGGATTCCCATTGGGATTCTATATGGCCGCTCAGGGCTCGCTCATCGTCTTCGTAGTGTTGCTTTTCTGGTTCGTCCGGGCGCAACACAAGATCGATGTCGAATGCGGCATGGCCGAAGAAGAATAGGGGGAATCGAAAAATGAAAGGTGATTTTATTGACAACTTACCGAAAATCTACGGCCTGTACACCGGTGGATTTCTCGTCTTCATCGCGCTTATGGCGGTATTCGAGAACATGGGTGTCAGTTCGGACACGATCGGTATTCTGTTCGTGTCCTTTACCGTGGTCATCTATGCGGGTATCGGCTGGCTGTCGCGCACTATGCAAGTCGACGCGTATTACGTCGCGGGACGCCAGGTACCTCCGGTGTTCAACGGCATGGCGACGGCGGCGGACTGGATGTCCGGTGCGTCCTTCGTAGCGATGGCGGGTGGTATCTATATGGGCGGCCATGCCTATATCGCGTTTGTGGTCGGCTGGACCGGTGGCTACGTGCTGGTAGCGGCCCTTATGGCGCCGTACCTGCGCAAGTTTGGCTGTTACACCGTGCCGGATTTCATCGGCACGCGATATGGCGGAAATTTGGCGCGCTTTCTCGCCGTCGTGGTTCTCGTACTGGCGTCGTTTACGTATGTGACCGCGCAGATCAACGCGACCGGCACAATTGCCTCGCGCGCGCTGGGGATTCCGTTTGAAGTCGGCGTTTGGTTCGGCCTGTCGGGCATCTTACTGTGCTCAATGCTGGGCGGCATGCGTGCGGTCACCTGGACCCAGGTGGCGCAATATATCGTATTGATCATCGCGTACCTGGTACCGGTATTCTGGATGTCCAACAAACAAGGGTTCGGACTCATACCGCAGTTTGTATACGGCGATGCGGTGGCGCGTCTCGGTGAACTGGAAACGCTGCATCAGGTCGGCACATTGTTACCCGTTCAAGCAGTAGCGGGGCTCAAGGCCCTGACCGTACCGCATGCGGTAGCCGGATCGTCTTGGATCGATAGCTGGCGATTCGTGACGCTGGTGTTGTGCATGATGGCGGGCACCGCGTCGTTGCCGCATATTCTCATGCGCTACTTCACGACTCCGTCGGTGCGAGCCGCGCGGCAATCCGTCGCGTGGTCGTTGTTGTTCATCTTCTTGCTCTATTTTACCGCTCCGGCACTCGCCACATTTACCAAGTTACAGGTGTTGGATCCGAACCTGGCAACCGGCATCATCGGTAAGGCCATCGCCGAGGTCAATGCGCTGGAATGGATTCAGAAATGGAGCAACGTCGGATTTGTCAAAATCATCGACAGCAACGGCGACGGTCTATTGCAGATCAACGAGTTTTTTATGCGCGGTGATATCGTCGTACTCGCAACGCCGGAAATCGCGGGTTTGCCCTACGTGATTTCGGGTTTGGTGGCTGCGGGCGGCATGGCCGCCGCGATGTCAACGGCCGACGGTCTGTTGCTCGCGATCGCGAATGCGTTGTCCCACGATCTGTTCTACAAGATGATCAACCCGCAAGCCGATACCCGATTGCGTTTAATCGTAGCGCGAGTTCTGCTGCTCGGTATAGGTGCGGCCGGCGCATTTGTCGCGAGTTTCCAACTCACGACTATTCTGGGTGCGGTGGCCTGGGCCTTCGACTTCGCGTGTTCGGGCTTATTCTTCCCGATCGTGCTGGGTATTTGGTGGAAACGCGCCAACAAAGAGGGGGCTATAGCCGGCATGGTGGGCGGCCTCATTGCCGGCACCTGGTATCTCTATATGGTGAAATGGGGCGGAATGGACCCATGGATCGGTATCGACCACCTGCGCTTCGGCATTATTGGTATGCCGGTCAGCCTCGTAGCCATGGTGGTAGTCACGCTCATGACTCCGGAACCGGATGCTGAAACCCAAGCCATGGTCGACGCCGTCCGTATACCCAAGGGCGAAACGGTACTGGCTTCATCACACTAGTTTGATTCTGTAACATCGGCCGGGGTGGGCTCCGTACCACCCCGGCCATTTTTTTGCTGCTGACAATCCAAATCTTTCACGAAGGTAGACCACCAATACCGGGGCGAGTGTGAAGCATGATTGAAGGTCTCCCGATCTGGATACTCGCCATCGATTACGTGCTCGGCGTCGTGATGTGGACGCTGATCGGTCGCTTCGCGATGGGTATCTTCTTGCCGGAGGACAGCAGCTTCTTTTTTATGCGCTTCTTCGTGCGCTCCACCAATCCACTACTGAAGTTATTTGGTCCGGTCACACCCGGATTCCTGGTACCCCCAATGGTGCCGTTGTTCGTGGCATGGTTTTTTTACATGATCCGTTTTTATCTCATGCCTTGGCTGCTGGGTTACTCGGTCATGGGGATGCTATCGTTCCCGTTGGAAAGCGAATTTGCCCATAGCATCGCCAAATTCATCGGCTCAATCGCGAATCTGTTTTAGGCGTACGGGCGCGAACGTTACGCAGACAAAGTGCTCCGAGCCACACTCAAAATCTCATCCATCCGCTGCAGGTCGGTGCGTAACTGTCGGCGGGCCGGCCGATTCAGCGCGTTAACCGCGACCCGGCTCGACGGCCGAATGCCTGCTTGTAAATCTTCCATCTGTTGATCAAGGATCAAGCTCAGCAAGCGCCGATGAATCCCAAGTAGACGCTCAGCATCTACCGCCGCAATGCGCCCCGACGCGGCGACCTCGCGTAATCGATCCGGTGTCGCGCGCGCGACGGACCCGATCTGTAATGCCAGTATGCGGGCGATGCTAACGAGGGGTAACAAACCACAGCGCTTTAGGTCCACGCGCCCTGCTTCGGTGCGAAACCGACCGAACGGCGCC